>DKNL01000291.1 GCA_002474325.1 Opitutales bacterium UBA7389 | reverse complement strand
GTTACTACGAGCATTTGTTACTCGGAACAATAGAATTCCTTAAAGCAAAGGTTGTAACGTTTCGCTAATTGACTATTAAATACAAGATATATGACGAATACTGAAAAACCATCTATTGGATTCATAGGCCTGGGCCTCATGGGATCGGCTATAGTTGAACACCTCCAATCGCTAGGCTATCCCATGACCGTTATAGCCCATCGAAAGCGGGCAGCGATTGAAGCCGCCGTCGAACGCGGAGCAAAGGAAGTGAATACGCCTGGCGAGCTCGCTCAAGCCAGCAACGTTGTCATGCTTTGTGTGGATACATCCGCAGCAGTCGAGGCCAACATGTACGGGCCTAATGGAGTCATTGAGAACGTTCACTCAAATACATTGGTAATCGATTTCGGAACATCGCTGCCTCATTCCACTCAGCGAATAGAAGCCGATCTCAAAGAAAAAGGCTGCAGCATGATGGACGCCCCACTCGGGCGCACGCCTTCCCACGCTCTCGAAGGAAAGCTCAATATCATGTCAGCCGGCGCCCAAGAGGACTTCGATCGAGCTAAACCCCTTTTCGAGGACCTCGGTGAAAACATTTTTCACATCGGTCCCATCGGTGCCGGCCACACTCTCAAACTTATCAACAATTTCATCGCCATGACGACCGCTTGCGCTATGTCGGAGGCCTTTGCCATGGCAGATCTCGCCGGACTTGATCGACAGACTCTTTACGATGTGATGGCGTCCGGACCGCTCCACTCAGGCATGATGGACTGGGTCAAAGCAGAAGCGATAGATGGAATTCCCGACCAGCTCGCTTTTTCAATCACCAATGGCCGCAAGGATGTTGGCTACTACTCCAGCATGGCCGATGATCTGGGAGCCCCGAGCTTCATCTCGCCCGCGACTAAGCACGCCATGACATTAGCCAAGATCTCTGGCTGGGGGGACAAGATGGTACCAGAAATGGTAGATTTTATTACAGAGACCTACGCCGAGAAGCATTCTAAATAGAGATCGCCTAATAAAGTAAAAAAGCTTTTTAGAAAGCAGAGAGAATCGGTTCGATGCTACGCTATTCCTATTCTTATGATCGAGCCGATCCTCATTAGCTGCTAACTACCCCAACTTGGTGCGTCGCAAGCTTTAGCCCTAAAAATTTACTGATAATAACGAATTCCAGAGACTGCCTATTTGACGAACATGACTTCGCCAAAAAATTCGGGGACGTGAAAGGATACTTTCTGAGTTTTCGAAGGCGACCATTGACTATGCTGGGGATTAGCCTGACCGCCCAGACGATTCAGATTCAGCCGCCATTTATCACCCGATTCGGGAGGCGTGTTTTTGGCAATAAGTGAATAACCTTCGAAAGGTATCGCTACCTCTAGTATCCAAAATCTATCTACATCTGAGTCGTCATTTAGCGTGCCCTCGACTGATGTAGCTATACGTATTGGAGGATCCCAAGGCTCTTTGCTACCTAAGCTTGAATGATAGAAGTCGAGAGACACTCCTTTGACGTTCATCTCGACATTGTAATACTGATTTATGCTATCTGGATTCGGAGATATGAATACCTCAACGCAATCGTCAAGGTACACCGGACTGTCCCGCTCTTCATGCTCAGCCCAAATATAGTCATCCTGGCAGACAAAACTGACATATAAATAAGCATCATCCCAGAGCATTTTGGCAACCGTTCCTTCTTTTTTTCCCTCGGTCCACCAGGGAAATTGAAACTCCCCTACGGCTGAGGCCGACTTCCAGGCTACTTCATTCAGGCGTCCATCTATCAAGATTGAAGATTCAGTGTAACCAATCTCGTACTTCTTTGTTGGTGCTTCCGGATTCAGTTCTAATCCATCGGGATATGAGTAAGAAGCGAGGATGAGGAGAATCGGATTAGTAAAGATGGAAAACTTCATCACTGACCAAGTTTTGCGCTCGCTAAAAGGAAGAGCAAGGAGAACCCATTCGTGCGTTCACACCAAAGCGGTAACCACCAAATTCCCCAATCATTGCCAAGCAAGACCGCACCTATTGCGATTAGAGGTATTCTTCAGGCTGCCACCTGCCTGCGCCGTCGCCAAGCGCTTGTCAATCCTGCTCGAACTAAAAACAGGGCCTCTGCCCGTCGATGAACTCGTTAATCGAACCGAACTGACTCAGGGCAATGTCTCCAAGCAGCTAAAAATTCTCAGCGACAACGGATTAATAAAACGGCGAAAAACGGGTTCGAAGGTAACTTAATCGATTGGAGGCGAAATCATCTTCTCTCTTTGCAATCAGGCACGCGATAAGCTCAAACGCGATCTAAACACGAACCCAAATTTAGAAACGCAATTTACTGAGCTGTTGCCCAAGGCGACTAACTTAGTCCAGCTTTTCCTTCGTTTCCAAAAATATAATAAAAACGTTTAGCTCTTCCTCCAGCGGATTTCTCAAACCCCTTTTGATTTGGCCAATGCAGCTCGACCAGCGATCTTTGTCAGCATGCGTCGCGATTTCTTGAAGACGAACTTAAATGGACTGAGCAGGGCATTTCCGGTTTGGACGAAGGGGTGCTTGCTAGTCCGCTGCCAAACTACTTCCGAAACGAATACGCTATTGGATGGGCGCCTTGCCTGAATACCTTCCGAAGGACGAGGTGGCAAAGCGGGGTTTCGGTAATTCGTCACGGGCCTACGGGGTTCCGTTTTTATCTGCTTTCCTTCCTGGCTGACTACAGCTGTTCTCCATCTACCCGCCTCGTTGTCATTCCGAGATACACCTTTGCCTGATCCGTAGAGATACGCCAAGGTTCGCTGGGCTTCCACATCCCCTTGAGAAGCCTTCCGCTGGGTTTCTTCCAGAAAGCTATTGCCAAGAACGCAAGCCGAGGGGGCTAGAAATGCAATCATTGTCAGCAAACGCAATCTAGGACGAAACATGAAACCCAATGGTCAAACAAATCGGGCTTGGGGCAAGTAGATTTGAGGATTCTGCCTGATTGCACTTGAAGAGCTACGCTTTGACTGTCTTTTAACATTATCCATGAAAGCTAGTCATTGATTAATAATTTATGTTATCAGTCATTTTCTATAGGTAAATTGCTGTTGCA
>DKNL01000186.1 GCA_002474325.1 Opitutales bacterium UBA7389 | reverse complement strand
ACTGGAGTGA
Organism: Opitutales bacterium UBA7389; assembly: GCA_002474325.1. Lineage (GTDB taxonomy): Bacteria > Verrucomicrobiota > Verrucomicrobiia > Opitutales > Opitutaceae > Pelagisphaera. Next base: position 14,878 of record DKNL01000186.1, on the reverse strand, counting down.
GCGCCTCCGTTATCGCCTTTGCTTCCGGACAAGGGCTTCCAGTATCCACGACTTATGTGGCTTTCGCTGCGGTTCTCGGAACTGGGCTTTCGGATCGTGTCTTTGCCCGAGGCGATGCGGAAAAGAAGCTTGGACGGGCAATTTGGGTGATTAGCTGCTGGTTCATCGCTCCGGTAATCGCCATTGTCGCCACCGGGTCACTTGCGCTGCTCGTCTACAATTTCTCAATCTGGGGACTTGGCGGGTGTATTTTGATCAACCTCGGAGTGCGGAGATTCCTGAAAAGCCTGGCCGATCGCCATGAGAAAAAGCACCATCTAAACCTGTCTCATAGCAATGACGATTAAATTGGGGACATTTCGGTGATTCCTGAATTGGTAAGCTTTTTCATGTCTTGCCTTTCTTCTTCCAGCTAATGAACGTTCACGTCAAAAACTGCTAATTTGAGTATAAGCGTCACCCGTTATTTGGTGATTAGCTATTTGCCCTGGCCCATGATCTTGCCTTGTGAAAAGTCACTTTCGACCTAACGGAATTCTGATGATATCCAAGATTTTGATGTACATTCCCATTCGTCTAATAGTCGCTATGTTTTTGTCGTGTGGGGCCTTCGTTGTCCCGCGTTCTTTTTCTGATCGGCCCAACATACTCTTTATCTTCACAGATGATCATGCGACACAAGCACTCAGTGCTTATGGCGGTATGTTGGCCGACATTGCTCCCACCCCAAATTTGGATCGGATAGCTGATGAAGGTATTCTGTTTCGCAAGTGCTATGTGACGAATTCGATATGCGGACCCGCGAGGGCGGTCATTCAAACTGGCAAGCTCTCGCATTTGAATGGCTTTCGTCAAAACGGAGATCGGTTTGATGGGAGTCAGCCGACGGCGCCTAAGTATCTGCGGAAGGCAGGTTACCAAACCGCTATAATTGGCAAATGGCATCTCGCGTCAACGCCCTCGGGTTACGATCACTTTGAGGTTTTGAAAGGGCAGGGTGCCTACTACAACCCGATGCTCGCCACTAATGGGGAAAACGTCGATCATGTTGGATATACTACCGACATCATCACCGAGCGGTCTCTTGATTGGCTTAAGAACAAGCGCGACCGAGACAAACCATTCTTGCTCATGACGCAACAAAAAGCACCCCATGGGCGTTGGGAGCCCGCGATTCGCCACCTACAGGTATTTGCCAATATGGATATGCCTGAACCGGCAACTCTTTTCGATGACTATTCGGGAAGAGCACGACCTTTATCGCAAAATCGAGCCCGTATATTGGAAGAGATGAACGATTTCCGGCTCATGATTAAGTATTCGTCAAAGCATACGCCCGAGCAACTCAAGCCTTTCGACGACTACTTTCGGCCCCGCAACGAAGCTATGCTCGCTGCCAATTTGAACGACTTCGAACGGAAGAAGTGGAACTACCAGCGGTATATCAAAAACTACCTTCGTTGCGTACGGGCTGTAGATGAAGGGGTGGGCCAACTACTTGAGTATCTCGATGAAAGCGGTTTGGCCGAGAACACGATCGTCATTTATTCGTCGGATCAAGGTTTCTATCTCGGAGAGCACGGTCTTTTCGACAAACGCTGGATGTACGAGGAGTCTCTACGGACGCCTTTGCTGGTAAGATGGCCGGGCATAGCTAAAGCGGGTTCGGTTAACGATACGGATATCGTTTCCAATCTGGATTTCGCCCAAACCTTTTTGGATCTAGCCGGAGCGGAGATCCCTGATGATATGCAAGGCAGATCTTTAGTTCCTGTATTCAAAGGGGAAACGCCTCGTGATTGGCGCGAGTATCATTATTATCATTACTATGAGCACGGAGGACATGGCGTACCGCTGCACTTTGGCGTGACTGATGGCCGTTTTAAACTGATTCGATATCCAGATCCTGAGAACGATACTTGGGAGCTATTCGATTTGAAGAACGATCCTATGGAGATGAAAAACATCTACGGTCAGGCGAGCCCGGAGGTGCAGCAGACGCTGAGAAAACAACTGTCTCGCTTGCGAGCGGAATACGACGTTCCTGAAGACGAATTGGAAGGCATGCGACAAAGCGGCCAACGGTAGGGCTCCTGGAGTGGCAATAGGACAGATTGGCTCTCCCGCAATTTCGGTCTCCACAAACCCGCTGGTCGCGGATCCTCATCTCTAGTTGAGATGTTGATCAGTGGGCTGCGTACTTCTCGAAAGCTGCTTTCCATCAGTCATTGATGGGGTGGCTGACGGGATTCGAACCCGCGACCCTCGGTACCACAAACCGATGCTCTAACCAACTGAGCTACAGCCACCATCCTTGGAAAAAGGAGCGTGTTAAATTCCACCGACGCTGGTTTCTGTCAATGCTTTTCAGGGTATAGCTCAGAAGGATTTACTTAGAACGAGATCATTGGTGCAATTTGGTTCAATATCTTGACCTCGGTGATTCTGTTCCTAGTTCCTTTGGTCGATGAATCGAATAGAAAGGGCATTCCAGAACGCTAAATCTCAGAACCGGTCGGCGTTCGTGTCCTACATCTGTGCTGGCGATCCTAATCCGAAGACTTCTCTGCAGATATGCCGGGCGCTTTTACGTTCGCGAGTCGATATTCTGGAGATTGGCGTACCCTTTTCCGATCCGCTGGCGGATGGACTGACCAATCAGTTGGCCGCTCAAAGAGCTTTGGAGGCGGGGACGACGCGCGAAGATGTTTTCGATCTGGTGAGAAAAATTCGAGAGAAAGACGGGCAAACGCCCATTGTATTCTATACTTACTACAACCTGATGTTCAGCGGTGGATTAGAGGCCTACATTGCTGAGGCAAAGGAGGCTGGCGTGGACGGACTGCTCGTTTTAGATCTCCCACCAGAGGAAGCTGGAGACTTTATGGAAGCCTGTCTGAAGATCGAAATGAAGACAGTATTCCTCCTGGCTCCAACGACACCCGAGGAGCGAGTCGAATACATCGCTCAAAACGCTACAGGATTCATTTATTACGTATCTAGAACTGGTGTGACCGGTGTTCGCAAAGATCTAGCTTCCGATTTGCAGGAAATGGTCGATATGATCAAGCGTCACTCGGATAACTCGCTTGTGGTTGGATTTGGAATACAGAGTCCTGATCAAGTGAATGCTGTAGCCCGACTCGCGGATGGCGTTGTTGTGGGCAGTGCGATTGTGAACACTATAAAGGACAATCTCGAAGACGAAAAGAAAATGCTTGAGCGAATCGAATCTCTGGTGACCGATCTCGTCGGGGGAACGCAGCTTTAATCTAAACGTTTCGTATTTGTTGCTCCTCGTGAGGAAGTGTATGGTTTAAAATCATCGTCCTGGCGGCGGGATCGACTTCTCTCTTCTCCATGATCGACCGCATTTTGTTCCGAATAACCCCTACGATCGATTTCCTAACGACAAAGATAATCAGGATCATTAAAATGACTTTGGCGATTTCTATGCCGTCCTGGACGAGGCATTCTGTGGTCGTCGCTACGAGTTCTTGGGTCATATTAATGCCATTTCCTCAGTCATAGAATGTTCATGCTGAGGCCGTTAAACATTATGTGAATACGCCCTATCGACCTGCTTCGCCGGATTTAAAAAATTATCTAGCTCGCTCAAACGCGATGGATTATCTCTTCCGCCAAGATGCCGATACGCTTTAAGTCGAGGCCATCTTCATCTGCTTCCTCGTCTAAAGCATCCTTCCTGATTGGATAGTCGATGATGAAGTCGTGAAAGTAGACGAGTTCCATGGTTCCGTCGAAATGCTCGACGATCGCCGATAAAGATTCTACCCAGTCACCGGAATTCAAATATCGGAAGTCGCCGATCTTTTTATCCGCAGGCGTATGAATGTGTCCGCAAATCACGCCGTTGCACCGCTTGGCTCGAGCGAGTTTAGCCAACTTCTCTTCGAAGCTAGATACAAAATTCACGGCGGCCTTTACCTTGGCTTTGATCGCTTTGCTAAGGGAATAGTATTCCTTGCCTCGCCAGGCACGGTACTTATTGTACCACCGATTCAACGACATGAGTAGCTTGTATCCCCAGTCCCCGAGGTGGGCAAGGAATACGAAATTCTTGGTAATGGTATCAAATATGTCCCCGTGCAGGACTAGGTAGCGCCCTTGGGGCGTTTCGTGAATGAAGTCGTCTACGATGGAGAGGGTTCCGAACTTCATGGGAAGAAAGCGGCTTAAGATATCGTCGTGATTGCCACGCAAATAAATGACCTCGAGTTTTCGCTTTTCGATTTTCTTGAGGATATGACGGATGAATTTAGTGTGCTCTTTTGTCCAAACGCCGCCTCGGTTTAGTTGCCAGCCATCAATAATATCGCCATTTAAAATCAGTCTTTGGGTGCGTGTGTTCTTTAGGAAATGAATCGCTTCTTTGGCCTTACTATTTAGCGTGCCTAGGTGCACGTCGGAAATAAAGATGGTCTTGTATTCGCGCGGCGGTCTCTCCATAGGTGACTATCTTTGTTCAGAGCGATAAATTAGCTTTTGGCAATAATTAATCGTTGTAGAAGAAATGCGTGTAGAATCACTCTTTGTAATACGCCGCCAAGGAGTTCCGAAATACGATTAAAGGAAGGAAAACGAAGTGTATTTGCCTAATTGCAACAAGCGGTGAGCAGAATTGATCCAAATGTTCCTTTCCGATATCAATAAGCGGACTTCCTGGTAGATGGAGTCAAAAGGCAACCCCTTATTCGTATTAACCGGCTGCACCGCGGTCGGCAAAACGGAATTGGCTCTTCGTTGGGCGGAATCCCGCAACGCTGAAATTGTTTCATGCGACTCCTTGTTATTCTACCGGCACATAGATATCGGCACGGCTAAGCCGACAGCCAGAGAGAGATCACGTGTTCCCCACCATTTGATCGATATCAGAATGCCATCTGAACAGTTGGACATTGGCGAGTATGTGGGAATGGCGATTCAAACTGTCGAAGAGATTTGGAGCAGGGGACGCAATGTATTGGTTACGGGAGGAAGTGGTTTCTATTTGAAAGCATTCTTCGAGCCGGTCGTGGATAGAGTCCTCATTTCGCCTGCAACCCGGGCGAAAGTCCGGCAAATTGAGGATAAGGGAGGCTTGGAAGGAATGTTGAAGGCCCTTAAGAAGATCGACCATAGCTGTGAGGAAGAAATAGATACAAAAAATTCCAGAAGAGTAGTAAAAGCGCTGGAGCGGTGCCTAGAGACTGGGGAAAGTGTGCGCACGCTGAAAACCCGTTTTCAAAACCAGCGGAATTTGCTCATCGATTCGAAGAAAAATTTGGTGGTTCTGGAGAGAGAGAAATCGGAGCTCAATGTTCGGATCGAGAAGCGAGTAATCGAGATGCTGGACAATGGGCTGATCAACGAAGTAGAGCGATTAAAGGAATTCGGATTCGAGTCGAACCCGAGCGTTGTGAACGCAATTGGGTATCGCGAGACAATGGAGTATCTTTCGGGTCGCTATGATCGGGATACACTCATAGAACGTATCTCGACGAACACGCGGCAGCTTGCTAAAAAGCAGCGTACCTGGTTTAGAACGCAGTTGCCAAACGGAAAGCATGTCGATTTGACCGATACCCAGTTATTCGACATCGATTCGCTGTTCAATTGAATGAAATCGAATAAAGGAGAATCTAGGCGATCGCAACCGATTAGGAATATCGCTCTGGGTGGTGTTATTTGCGGGGTTGTATTACTTTCGATTCTCTTGTTGGTCGCTTGGCACGAATCGAATTGGGGACATGAGATCTTCTCGCATATCTGCCATCAGAAAGGTGACCGCTGCCTAATATTGGGTAGAGCGACATTGCCTGTGTGCTCTCGCTGTTTTGGTATCTATCTGGGAATTGTTTTGGGTTGTTTCGCTCAACTTTTCCTGGATCTGCGTTTATGGCTTACCTCCAATACCTTGTGGACCGTTCTAGCGGGGGCGACGTTTGCCAATGGTTTGGATGTCCTATTGGAATTGATGTATGTATACTCTAACCAGCTTAGCCTTCGATTCGTCCTGGGTCTTTGCCTTGGAGCGTCGGTGGTTCTTTTTGTATTGTGTCGAGCCGTAACACCTTCGCTACCGAATCAAAATCGCTGCTCAAATCGCTTGCCCAGCGAAGTAAGCGAAGGATGATTCGAACATGACTGAGGATCCGGAATTCGTAAATCTAGATGAGTGCCCAATCAAACCGGCGCTGTTGGCTGGGGGCGCTGTGTCGTTTGTCCTGACACTGTTTCCGCTGAGCTATGCGCTTTGCTGCTTGCCGTTGGTGATCGGGGGCTTCGTGGCGACGACTACCTTTGTTTCTAAATATAGGATCCGAGTTGAGATCAAAATAGGGATGAAAGTGGCGATCCTTTCCTGTTTGGCGGGGTTCGGAGCATCGACGATACTGTACGATCTGCTCTGGGTGGCTTTCGACTATCGTATCGGACTTAATTGGCACTTGGAATTATTGAGCAACTTCGCTGAATCGGCTCCCGAATCCTCGAGAGGCCAATTGCTAGAATCAATCGAGATATTGAAGTCGCGGAAAATCGGATTCGTTGTAGTTGTTCAACAAGCGCTGACTCTGATCGTGAATTCCGGAATCGGTGGAGCGATTGGCGGAGCCGTTGCGAGCTCCCTATTCAAAAAAGGCTCGCTCGCTCAATAAAAAGAGCGAACGAGACTAACGAAGGTATATTGTACCGAAGATTCTGTCGCTGGGCGAGGACTCGCAACAAGTTCCAAGAAAATAGGCCCGAAGGGAGGACGTTGGGCTGACTGTCCTTAGTCAGCCGAATTGCAGAAATCGGAGTCGCTACTTTAGGATAAGCAGCCCTAGCTGATTCTATAATCCCCGGTCGCTATACCCTTTAAGACACGGGAACTAGCTTTGGAGATATATAGTGTAAACTCCCCTATATCTATATCTTCTCGGAAGCCTGAGATAGAATCTCGTAGGTGCGCGTGACCATCTCTCTTGGGTCTTCGAGCAAGCCTGCTGCAATCAAGGAATTGTCAAAAGCCTGAAGAGCGATCAGCTTGGCTAGGTCAGGATTCGACTCCCGCTGCTTATTCAGGTTGATCATCAATGAATGCCTCGGATTGATCTCGAAAAGCACTTCGTTGGGCATTCCGGAATCCTGGCCCATTTGGCGCATCATGCGTCGCATCTGGGATGACATTGCGTCGGGGGACAAGGCCATGGAGGGACTATCGACAAGCCTAGTAGAGGTTTTTACTTCCTTGACCCGATCGCCGATCGTTTCCTTGAGCCAAGAGCAAAGGTTCTTGCTCTCGTCCTCGGAAAGGCTGCCCTCATCGTTTGGCTTCGGAGCGTCTCCGAGCTTAAGATCGCCTTGATCGGCAGAAACGAGAGTATTCTCTTTGTATTCACGAAGATTGGACATGACGTATTCATCCACCGCTTCGTAAAGGAAAAGCACCTCTACACCTCGGGCTTTGAATCCTTCCAGGTAGGGCCCGCTTTCAATGGCTTCCCGGTTTTGTCCTAGAATATAGTAGATTTCCTTCTGATCTTCCTTTATACGAGAAACGTAGTCAGCGAGAGAGGTTCTTTTGCCCTTTTCCAGGGTCGAGGACTCGAAATACAGGAGCTTCGAAAGCTCGTCTTTATAGGTGAAATCGATGGCTACGCCTTCCTTTATGAAGAAGCCGAATTTGTCGAAGAATTCCTGATACTGCTCGGGGCGTTTCTTGGCTTCTTCGGCAAGAAACTTCAGAAATCGTTTGGTAATTACTTTGCCTAGCTTTTGGAGCAGAGATTTGTCCTGCATAGTCTCCCGGGAAATGTTGAGAGGCAAATCTTCGCAGTCGACGACCCCTTTGGTAAAACGCATCCATTCCGGGAGGAGTTCATCGGGCTTGGAATCGATGAGTACTTTCCGACAGTAGAGAGCGACTCCAGGATCGATTCGGCCCAGTCCAGCTCGTTCGGGGTTCTCTTGGGGAACGAAAAGCAGGGCGTTGATAGCCAACGGCGCGTCCGCACTGAAATGCAAACGATAGCGCGGCTCATCCCAAGCGTTGGCCTGGAATTTGTAGAATTCCGTGTACTCCTCATCCTTGATCTCGGATTTGTTCCGCAACCAGAGGGCATCGATTGTGTTGACGACGTCTCCGTTTAGCTTGATCGGGAACTGGACGAAGCTCGAGTACCGTTTGACGATTTCCTTGATGTTAGAGTCGCTGGCGAATTGCTTGTCGTCTTCGTTCAGGAGAACGACGATTTTCGTTCCTCTTCGCTGACCTTCGACTTCCTCGATTTCGTATTCACCTGCCCCGGAACTTGTCCAGACATGGCCGGGCACGTCTTCTTTCCAGGACCGGGAGTAGACCTTAACCTCTTTGGCGACCATGAAAGCCGAATAGAACCCGACTCCAAACTGGCCGATCAAGTTCTCGTTTTTCTCCCCACCTTGTTCAAGGGCTTCGAGAAACTGTTTGGAGCCAGAGTGAGCGATTGTGCCAAGACTGTTTACGAGCTCGTCTTTGGTCATTCCAATGCCGAAATCCTGGATCGTGATGGTGTTGGCAGTATCGTCTGTGCTGATTTTGATCTCGAGATCCAAATCTTTGTCGAAGATTTCCTTCTCAGTCAGCTTGACGTGCCGGATTTTCTCCAGGGCGTCGGAACTATTGGATATCAATTCGCGGACGAAGATCTCTTTCTCCGTGTAAAGCGAATGAATAACGATATCCAAGAGCTGCTTAATTTCCGCTTGGAACTCATGTTTTTCTACATTGGTTGCGCTCATGAGAGTAAATGCTTATTCGTTGTGAAGTATCTATTCGGTTACGCGCCAAGAAGGGGGCTTCAAGTTCAATTTTCGGATGCCCCCGGAAAAGAGATCATGGCTGAACTTAAGTTGGTTGGACTGACTATCCCGAGTCAGCAGAATTAGCAGATTGCAAAAGCTGTGGGTAACTAGGGAATAGTCAGCCCTGGCAATTTCCTCGAGATTTGATTTTAAGGTGCTTGTCGAGAGTGTGATAACAAAGTTGCCTACTTATGCTCGGTATCTGGCGTCTCGATTTCGAATCTGTGGATATCCCCTTCCTGCTCTGGAGTCAACAGCACTTTGTAAATGCACCAGCAGAACAGAGAGGTGACCGAACCCACCGATATTAGCATTATGATCCATCCACCTAAGTTCATGACTTGTTCTCTCCCTCGTTCTGAAACTTGAATTTATTGGCGATTGTCGCCAAGAAGGCGATGAAAGACGCGACGATGATTATTAGCAATACGCTGAATCGGGCTACGCCATTTGGCTCGATGAAGAGGTCTTTCCAGTAAGAAGAGTACTCTTGTTGGCCCGTTATGATGTTGTATCCAAATACGTTTTGTGTCGTCCAAAGGGCGAAAATCGTGAGCAGGAATGCGGGTGTGATGAATTTCATGATAAACCCGTAGATTTTGGGTACCGGAAATGACGCGCCTTGGTTCGCCATTTTCAGGCCGCGTTTGATTCCGATTACCCATCCGAAGATGATGATTTGCACTGTGGCTAGCACGAAGATCAAGAAGGTCCCCACCCAGAAGTCGATTGTGTCTAGAGCCTTTAAGTCCTTGCTAAAATAGACGACGAATCCGCTTCCTATTGCGGTAATGAATCCGAGCACGGCAACGGATCGATGGCGACCGATCTCCATGGATTCCTCGAGAAAAGCGATCCCGGGCTGGAGCATGGAGAGGGAACTAGTGACCGCGGCCAGGAAAAGCAGGAAGAAGAACAGGAAACCGAAAAGTTGCCCTGCCGGCATTGAGCTGAATACCATGGGCAGGGCGTTGAAACCCAATCCGAGAGTGGACCCAGTAGCTCCGGCGATACCCAGAAAGGTGAAGGCGGCTGGAACGGTCATCAATCCTCCCAGGCCTACCTCGCAAAATTCGTTTGCCGATGTCGCGGCGAGCCCGCTAAGGACGACGTCGTCCTTCCGTTTTAGGTAGCTCGCGTAATTGATAATGACGCCGAAGCCGATGCTGAGGGAGAAGAATATTTGTCCTGCGGCGTCCAGCCACAATTGGAAATTCGTTAGTTGCTCGGGCAACGATATTTCTCGTACGCGCATCCTAGGGCTCGTTGACGCTTCTTGGACGGCGTTACTTAACGAGCGTTCGCCGACTATCTCTCTGACTTTCTGCCAATCGCCTCCGACAGTCTGCTCTTCCAGGAGCACTTTTGTAGGGTTCCACATATAGCCGAGGCCGTTCGAGACATTCAGATCGGGATTGCCAGGATCTGGAGTTCCCAGCGTCATCACCCTCACTAGAACGACGAGAGCTAGAATTATGAGGGCGGGCATCGCGTATTTGCAGAAGAGTTCGATTCCCCTGGAAAGGCCCCGATAGATCAGGAAGAAATTAAGTATAAAGACCGCGACGAGAAAAAACCCCACTTGCTTGATGCCGAATCCGAAAGCGGCTCCGTTGTCACTGATGCCCACGAAACTCCCAAAGAAGGCGCTGGCTTCGTCGCCACTTTGAAACTCGAGATTCCCAGCCATAAAATTGACAGCGTATCCCAGGCACCACGCTTCAATGTACACGTAGTACATGTAGATCATCACTGGCACTAGTACACCAAGAACGCCCAAATACTTTAGATTCTTGCGGCCGGTTATAGCCCCGAGAATGCCCGGGCTGGAATTGTATCCCTTCTGTCCGCCGGCCCGTCCCATGGCCCATTCCGCCCAGCATATCGAGAGACCGATAATAAGGAAGGAAATGAAGTAGGCCAGCATGAAGGCGCCGCCGCCATGCTTGGAAGCGAGTCCTGGGAAACGAAGGAAGTTTCCGAGACCTACCGCGCTGCCGGATACTGCTAGAATTATTCCAATTCGCGAATTCCAGGTCTCCTTGGGGAAAGAGGAAGTCATGGCTTGAGGGTTTTAGAGATGGTCAAGTTGAAGGCCAGGAAAAAGAATGGATGGCCTCGGAGGCGACGATCTTCGGCACATGACGCTCGACTTCGTTGTCCAGTATTCTCTTTATGGCTTTTGCAGTTCCATGTTTCCAATTGTCGACAGATACATCCTTTTCGAGTGGCTGAAGATCTTCGGTCTCGTTCTGGGTGCGATGTTTGGCTTGCAACTGATTGTCGAAGTTCAGGACAGTTTCTCGGATCTGCTATTCTACGCTGCGGATTTCGGCCAAATCATTTTCTACTATATGGTACTGGCTCCAAGTTTTCTGACAATATCGCTGCCAGCCGCTATCTTGGTATCCATTTTATATGCGCTCGGGTTATTGCACCGCAATAACGAGTTTATCGCGTTTCGAACAGCTGGAATGAGCGTATCGCGAATAACCCGAACCTTATGGTTCGCAGGATTGGGCCTTTCAGTGGGGTTGTGGTATCTAAACGCTAGCCTGATTCCCTGGTCGGTTGAAGCTTCGCGCAAACTAATGGATACGCTCGAGTGGGATCGGCAAGCGGAAGTAGAGGGCTCGGAAAAGGTGGGCCTTGTCTACAATTTAGCCTTCGACAATCGGAAAGACAATCGAATGTGGTTCATCAATCGGTTTAGCGAATACAAGCAAATGGGCTTTGGGCTAACTGTTTCGCTTATGGACGATGAACGGCGCGAGGTAAGGCGTATCACGGCTGAAAGCGGATATTTCAGCGAGGACGACAAGTACTGGATTTTTCTGGAAGGGAGGGATAGCCAGTATGCAGCCGAGGATGGAGAATTGCTGCGCACCTTGCCGTTCGAGAAACTGGAAACAGAAGAGCTCGGTGACGATCCCAGCTTGATGCTGCTCTTCGGGGAGCGACCCAAGGATCTCTCCTTTTTGGAGTTGAAAAAGATTACCGATAATTTTTCCATAATGGAAAATCCCAAGGTTCTGGACTACCAAGTTCGGATGCATGCTTTGATGGCAGGCGCTGCTAGTTGCTTGATCGTGACGGGATTGGCTATTCCGTTCGCGGTATCCGGAGTGCGGGTCAATCCCGCGGTGGGCGTGTCCAAATCAATAGCATTATTTTTTGGATACTATATTATGACGAGCGTACTAAACTCCTTGGGGAAGCAGCAAGTCCTCTCTCCGGAAGTTGCCGCTTGGGCTCCCAATATCTTTATGATCTTGCTAACCTATGCTTTGGTTAGGCGAGTGCGTTAGGATCGAACTATGACAAAAAAACGCGAGGAAATCGCTAGTTTGCTAGAAAGCGAATCAGAACGGAGCGATGTTTTTATCCAAGGGTGGGTTCGCACGCGAAGGGATTCTAAGAACTTCTTCTTCCTGGAGCTGAATGATGGATCCTGCCTAAAGAATATTCGCGATGTCATTCCCTTTGCTCGCACTCCCGGAACGGTTTAATCCTAATTCTTAGATTTTGGCCAATCCGATCCAGTTCTATAATCGATATACCCAAGCGATTGAGTCAGAGTCGATCTATGGCGAGTCGTATTTGCGATGGACCTACGAAAGCCCTTTTGGCCGACTAGCCCTTTGGCTCTTAGTTAAGCGTTCGTTATTTAGTGCTTGGTATGGTTGGCGAATGGACCGCCTAACAAGTCGAAATAAGGTCGAACCCTTTATTGAAAAATATCGGATTGCCATGGACGATTATCGCCAGGGCCCGGAAGGATACCGGACTTTCAACGAGTTTTTCTACCGGGAATTGGGGCCAGGCGCTAGGCCTATCGCTGGAAATGAGGACGTAGTTGCCCTCCCTGCCGATGGAAGGCATCTAGCGATCCCTGACCTATCAAAAGTCGAACGGATTTACGCCAAGGGGCAGAGCTTCGATTTGCCGGGATTGCTTGGAAGCGCGGAGCAGGCAGAGCGGTTTACGGGCGGATCTATGGTGATTTCTAGACTTTGTCCCGTCGACTACCACCGCTTCCATTCCCCAGTTGAGGGGAGATTGACACAGATCGAGCGGATTCCGGGGCCTCTTTACAGCGTGAGCCCAGTAGCCCTTAGGAACCGGATGTCGTACCTTTGGTGCAACAAGCGGGCCATGGCCCTTATTGAAACCCGAAATTTAGGCATGGTAGCATTCGTCCCTATTGGGGCGACGTGCGTTGGTCGTATCCACATGACTGTTCATGAAGGATGTAGATTTAGCAAAGGCAGTGAGCTTGGCTATTTTGCCTTCGGAGGTTCGTGCGTAGCGACCATTTTCGAGAAAGATCGTGTGCAGCTGGCGGAAGACTTGGTCAGGTATTCGGCGAATACAAGAGAGGTCTACGCTAAAATGGGGGATATATTGGGAACTAGGAGCCCCAAGAGGTAGATTAAGGGAGGGTGAGTTTTCAGAAGGGCTCGATCTCTTCGCGTACGGGGCGTTTTATTTTCCATTCAGTATCCAAAAATTGTTATGAGGTAGGGCTGCTTGTTCCTGAGAAGACGAATTAAGTTCTCTTCAATAAGCTTGTTGAAACTGCCAACCGAAAATATTCCTAGACGAATCTGCAGGTTGAGGCTTAGGTTCGCTCTAGAGAATTGGACGGTTATTGAGTTTTTAGAAGCGGGTTTAACACGCTCCTGCGCTCGATTACGACTTAAGCTTTCGCGTATTCAGATGATAGATTAATCCCAGTATCCGCGACAGTTTGAGGATGCTCTGGTGTGAAAGCTATGCCTCTTCCTGAACTTCTGCCTTTTCCTTTTCTAGGCAAACTTCGCAGATACAGGTATCACCTCGATAGCGGAAGTCCCGGTCTGGGTGGGACTTATCGGTCGCTCCGCAGACGGAGCAGGTATGAAAGGCTTCGGCCTCGAATTTTTCTTTCTCGGCCTTCATATGGGCAACCCGCTTTTTCGATTGGAACGTATGCAGGATATCTTTGGTGAAGAATAGGAAATAATTGGATACGCTAGCGATGATGAAGACTTTTGTTTGCCAGAAAGGATTCGAGAAAAAGAGAAGAGCAACGTATGCCCAGGCGATCCAGCCAAGCCACCGTACTTTGACAGGTAGAATGAAAAACAGTCGCAGTTCGAAATCCGGGAAGAGGTAGGCGAAAGCTAGGAAGATCGTTTGCCCCCAGATCGCGTTGGAGATAGGAACTCCCGGCAGGAGAAAACCGGCTGCCATACCTAACATCGCCCCGATGATCATGTAGACGTTGAGTCGGAAAGCGCCCCATTGGCCTTCCAAGGCGCTGGATATCAAATAGAAAATGTACCAAGCGAAAATAAGGAATATGGGATGGGCGTCAGGAGGAATGAGCGGAAAAGCGAAAATTCGCCAGATTTCGCCCTGCAGAACGAGCCTGGAATCGAACAGCATTCTTTCCATTAGGGCGTTCGAGCCGTCCGAGTTTACATATCCAAAAGATAGAAGCCAGATACCTGCCTGCCCGGCCACAATGTAGATAGCTATATTATGTATCGCAAGCGACCCGAATCTCCCCTCAAGTTTATCCAGAAAGTTCATACAATGGACCCCTTTGAATCAGTCATTTGCTTACTCGGAGTTTGGATACTGGGCTACGGTTTCGATGCTAATGCCCCCTCGTGGTTTCTGGATCGTGGTAACACGACAGGTCATTGGAATGATATCGCGGACTACTCGATCCCTGATTTCGACTGCCAATTTCTCCGCGAATACGGGCGTCTTTGCGAAACGCCATAAATAGAGTTTCAAACTCTTGGATTCAATGCAGCGTTCATTGGGACGGTACTCGATTTCAACGGTGTAGAAATCTGGTTGTCCGGTAATGGGACAAGAACTGGCAACCTCATCCGAGGTTAGAATGATGCTGTCGATCCCTTCAGGGGCAGGGAAAAAATCCAGCTCCTCAATCGGTTGGACTACCTTTTTGCCTAGGTATTTCGAATCCATAATGGTGTCAATGTCACAGAGGTAGGTATGGCCATTTGCTGTGGCAAGCCCGGTTTTCCGTATA
>DKNL01000307.1 GCA_002474325.1 Opitutales bacterium UBA7389 | reverse complement strand
GTCCTTTTTGGGTGTCCTCTGTATTTTGTAGTGGCCCCGCTTATTTGTGCTTGAGAAAGGTTACAAAAAACCCTCTCTTTTCTGGATTCGAGCTTATCAAGCCGATGTTCTAGCCGGTCATCCAAACAGGGGCCACTATTTTACGTATCAAATTAACGGATATGCTTAGAAACTGGTAAACTGCGACCAGGGACGCGTTGTGGTCCAAGCGGGGGGACGCATTTCCCTTACCCTCACTAACACCGACGAAATGCCCCACAATTGGGTGCTTGCAGGATGGTTCACTTACGAGCTAGTTGGGCAATCGGCAGACCATAAAGCGAACACTCATCGTGTACTAATCATTCGTATTATAACCATATCCAGAAATTTACTACTATTAACTGCACGCGAAATGCTCTCACTCGCAATCTCTGTTTCATTTTCATTCTTCGTCAGCCTACTAGCTTCCTAACTACACTCGGGGTCTTGGAGCAATCATGGTATTGAACTATCAGAACGATATGAAATACGGGCAGCCTTCGAGGTGAGGATCCAGGAGCAGTTCATACCGAGTAGCTCCCTGATGATCATTCATAAGGGCGAAGTTATTCTTCATGAAGGATACGGAGTTTCGGACCTCGAAAGCCTTAAATTTTTCGGAGCCAGTCGTCCCGACCATTGTTAAAAGAACGATCAGATGAGAAGGCGAGAAGTGGTATCGCTAAGCGGAAGCAATCTGCTCGTGCCAATTATTTCACTCATACATACCTTGGATTGCTTTGGCTTGCTCTTGTAGCATCTGTCGCAATTCGAGTGGCTGCAGCGCTTCCGCCTGATCACCCCAGCTTAGAATCCATTGGCTTATTTCTTCTAGGCTCCCTAGCCGAAATCGAACAACGATACTTCCATCTTCCATCTGCTCCAACGTTTGCGTCGGATGCCACACGTTTTCGGATACGTAGTCAGCCGATCGCGGTAGGACCTTGATCGCTACTCGATGGTCGCCAGACTTAGACCAAATTCCGAAGCCAGACCAGAGGTAATCGTCTACAGAAAAATCTTCCTGGATCTCGAAGGTATCATTTTGAAGTTCAAGGTTTGACGCTCGCGACAAAAGGAAGGTGCGCATTGCTTTTCGTCGCCTATCCCGAGCAATCAAATACCATTTGCCCAAATAGTTCGTAACATGGAAAGGCTCTACACTTCGCGATTCCGGTTCGTCGGCACCGGCCTTTTTGTACTCGAATGTTAATATCCTTTTCTCAAGAGCTCCCTTTATGGCCAATTGGAGAGTATTTTCATCCAATCGGGAATGCTGCCCATGCTTGAAGGAAATCGTTTCGCTTAGCTGTTCGAGGTTAGCCGTGATGGTGTCGGGCAGGCAGGCAGCCAGCTTGTTAAAAGCATTGGAAAGTGGTTTCTCGAAAGGAGTGCCCTTATAGTGGTCGAGAGCTTTGCGGGCGATGCTCAGAGCCAAAAGCTCCCCTTCGGAAATATCGATCGTAGGGAAACTCTCGACCTCCCGCGTGTACTCGTAGCCGTGCTCAGAGGGTTCGTAATCGATGGGGAGCAGCATTCGGTCTCTCATGAAATCGATATCCCGACTAATCGTTTTGGTGCTGACTTCTAATTCCTGAGCCAATTTGGAGCAATTAGGATAGCCCCCATTTTGCAGGGCCTTATGGATGAAGAGCATTCTTTCGATCGCCGGTCGCTTTAAAGTGTGGATACGGGAAGGAGATTCCATACTAGTTCTGAACTTGCCCGACTGGGATAGGGTGTTCAATAGCGTAATTCCACGAATCAATTCCGTAGTTGAATGCTTGCCGAATTGACTGATGCTCGTTACGTTAGCGTACCATGAAAATCAATCGATGCTCCTGGCGTAGCCAAGATCTCTTGTATGTCGCCTACCACGACACAGAATGGGGTATACCGGAGATGAATTCCAAGGCTCTCTTCAAGAGACTCATTTTGGATGGGGCTCAAGCAGGGCTATCCTGGGTCACGATGATGGGATGGATTCCGTTAAGGTGACTCGCTATCCAGACGCTAGACTTGAAATACTCATGAAAGATCCAGGAATTGTGTGTAATCGATTGAAAATTCTTTCGTCACGAAGCAATGCGCTTGCTGAACGCTACACCTCCATAATGCTGGTTCTAAAGCGAAGTCATTAAGCTTAATGAAGCAATAGATTCGTTGCATCTTTTGTAGCGTCCCAATCCCACCCGATTCGAATCAAGAACACTCGTACCTCCTATGCGCGAAAACACCTCGAAACAAGCCCGCTTTTCGTTAATGATGCTGCTACAGTTTTTCACGCGAGGGGCGTGGTTCGTAACCTTGGGAACATACCTCGGCAAAGGGCTAGATCAGTCGGGCGAGTTCGTGGGCTTCTCTTATAGCCTTTTCGGCATAGCAGCCATCATTTCCCCGTTTTTAGTGGGAATGATCGCCGATCGGTTCTTTCCGACGGACCGAGTATTGGGAGCATTGAATATTGGTTCGGGTCTTTTAATGCTGCTACTTTCCCAGGTTACCGACCCTACCACCTTCGTATGGACGCTCTTCGCCTATTGTATCGTCTACACCCCTACAGAAGCACTGAGCAATTCTATCGTCTTTCACCATCTGCCACGAAGGTTCTTCGCATACATTCGGGTATTTGGTACTATTGGTTGGGTGCTAGCAGGACTTTCCGTGAATATGCTTTTGGGGAAATTCGTCGACAATGTAGAGGCCACCGCTGTGCCACTTCTGATGTCGGCAGGAGCCTCTGTCCTTTTGGGCCTCTACAATTTTACGCTGCCTCGAACACCAGTTAAGGACAAGGGCAAGAAGACGGGCTTTAAGGATGTCATTGGTATAGATGCCCTGAAGCTCGCCAAGGATCCCAACTTCGCAGTCTTTTTGGGCGCTTGCTTGTTGATCGGAATCCCCATTCAGATGTACTTCGCATTCTTCAACATGTTTCTAAATGACATTGGCGTTGATAACGTGGCTAGCAAAATGACGCTGGGTCAAGTCTCGGAAGCGGCGTTCATGGTGTTCGTTCCTTGGATGATCGGCCGCATTGGATTAAAGTGGATGATGACCTTGGGGCTAGCCTTCTGGTCTATCCGCTATTTTCTGTTTGCTGGCATATCAGTGGACGCGGAATATCTGATTCTTTTCTCGATCCTCATTCATGGAGCCTGCTACGACTTCTTCAATGTGACTGGATCGATCTACGTCGATTTGAAAGCGGGGGAGCGCTACCGTTCTGCGGCTCAAGGTCTGTTTATGCTCGTGTTCCTGGGAGTTGGAAAATTTTTCGGATCGAATCTAGCTGGATTCATCGCCTCGATCCATCAAGACGGAGTCGATGGTTCAAATTACAATTGGAGTGGAATCTTCAATACAACTGGCGGGATAACGGCCATTATAACTGTCCTGTTTGTTATATGGTTCCGCGATAAGAAAAAATACGATTTGAACAAAACGGATGGGTAGAGCGGATTTTAAACGCAGTCAGCGATCTTGTCTACAGGTAATCTCCACCACCACTAATTAGCCTCAGGCAAGATTGGAAAACAGTCGTATGAAATTGAAGAAAGTAGGTATCATCGGATGCGGAGCCAGAGGCCTGCACCACATCGGATTCAACATGGTGGACCAGCGCGATGAGTGCGGTCTGGAGATTTCAGCCGTGGCTAATCGGTCCAAAGAGAGTTCTGACTATGCGGCAGGGGAAATCCAGAAACGCTATTCAGGGCAGGGCAACAAAGCGTCGGTGTGCTCCTGCCGGGACTATGAAGAAATGCTCGAAGACGTGACGATCGATCTAATCATCATCACTTCGCACACCGATGCCCACCGGGAGCATGCTCTAGCTGCTCTGGAATCGGGGAAGAAAGTCTACCTCGACAAGCCAATCTCGGTTACACTGGACGACGCCCACGCGATAGCAAAAGCCGAACGGAAAACAGGCAACCGGCTTTTGATGGGGTTCACCCGTCGATATGAAGCATCTTGGATCAAAATGAAGGAGCTCCTCGATGGAGGAGCGGTGGGCTCACTGCAGATGATCCTTCTCAGGTCGATCATACCCTATAGCCGTTATCTGCAAGGCTGGCATCGCAAAATCGATTGGTCAGGCGGGCCTCTCAATGACAAATGCAGCCATCACTTCGATGTCTTTCGCTGGATGGCGAGCTCGGACTGCCTGTCCATGAGCGCCTTCGGTGGTCGCTCGGGAGTTTTCAAACCAGACCCGACAGCTCCGGCTCGGTGTTCCGAATGTGATCGCGAATGTCCTTACCGCCGTTCCGAAGTTCTCGAGGAAAGCAAGGAAACTATAAGTAGTGAATACATCAATACAAACAATACTTTCGATGAACGTTCAATCCAGGATGCTTGCGTATTCAGTCCAGATAACGACGTTGAAGACTTCGGGAGCGTCAACATGCAGCTCGGCAAGGGTGTCGTTGGTAATCTGTTTTTCACTATCTTCGGCCCACTGTCCCCGGACGGGGAGACGCTGGAGCTCGTCGGTGACTCAGGTCGCTTAGTCCTGTCGCGCTCCGATGGAATGATTCGAAGCTATACGAAGTTCGGCAAAGAAATAGACATTTTCTTTGCGGGCGGCGATGATTTCGAATCCTCGCACTATGGGGCGGACAAGAAGCTCGTTCGTCAATTGAGCGAATTTTGCAATGGGGCTGAGCCCGTCTGTGACGCCCGGGACGGCTTAAAATCTCTGCAAATGGTATGCGGGGCCAGGGATTCGTTCAAAGAAGGAGGAGCCCTGAGAAACATTTGATCTCCTGCCAATAGCTCAAATCGAAATTGAAAGAATTTGAATGTGAAGGAAATCAACTGCAGGCGCCGACACTGACCGAGTAGCGTTATGAGCGATCGTAGCCACAACTCAAAAGCCCAAATGCTTATAGCAAATATGATTTAAAGGTAGAAGCGGGTTGACCTCGGGATTGAATCGATCCCGTAAGCCATCGCGGCGTTAATCCGTTCCTGCAGCCGAAAACCCAACTCCATGATGACGACCCAATCTAAATTTTACTCTGATAGGCAACTTCTGTTCGGCGATCTGCACAATCATTGCGGTCTTTCCTACGGCCACGGTTCGCTGGAAGACGCTTTGAAAAACGCTCGAGAGCAGCTGGATTTCTGCTCCGTGACGGGACATGCTCATTGGCCAGACATGCCCGAGCCAGATGAGCGAATTCAGTACATTGTCGATTTTCACAACGAAGGATTCGCCAAGCTCAAGCACGATTGGCCTAGAATGATGGATAAGCTGGAAGCTTTTGACCAGGAAGGTTCCTTCACTGTCTTCCCCGGATTCGAGATCCACTCGAATGCTGATGGGGACCGGACGATTCTCTACAAGGAACTGAGCGGAGAAATTATTTACGCGGACAGTATTCCCGATCTCCATCAACGCTTAGAGGTATTGAGTAAAGAAGGAGTCGAGGCTCTAGCCTTCGCGCATCACATTGGCTATCGCCGAGGGACTCGAGGGATTAATTGGAGCACTTTCGATCCCAATTGGAGCCCGTTTGTCGAGATTATCTCTATGCACGGGTGCTCCGAATCGAGCGAGAATACCCGCCCATTTCTGCATTCAATGGGCGGCTCCGATTGGAAAAGTTCGGCTCAATATGGATTAAAGCAGGCGAGCATATTCGGTTTTTCTGGAAACACCGATCACCATAGTGGTCACCCCGGAAGTTATGGACATGGCGTCACGGGCTTATGGTCGACAGGCAATGACCGGAATTCGATTTGGGACGCGTTTAAGAATAGGAGGATCTACGCTTTGACCGGTGACCGGATTCGCTTGGAGTTTTCTCTCAACGAGAAGCCCATGGGATCCATTTTCGAGCACGTAGGGCGTTGCTCATTCGATGTCCGAGTCAGGGGAGGAGGGCCATTGGACTGCGTGGATATAGTCAAGAATGGTCGTTTGGCCTATCGAGCCTCCCAAGTCGACTTCGATAATACCCGAAAGGATGCCGATACCATTCACACCCTCATTTATTTGGAACTCGGCTGGGGAGAGCGTAACAAGCCTGCCCCATGGGACGTAGAGCTGGGCATAGATTGTGGAACTGTCATGCGTGTCGAGCCGCGTTTCCGCGGACGCGAGGTGGTTTCTCCGGTCGAAGGCGAAGGCTCGGAATCCGGATTTTACGAATCGACTTGGAAGCAAACGGATGAACGGGCAGTAGCTTTTAGTACTGTCACGCGTAGCAACCCAAATAACGCGACTAACGCTTCCCAAGGAATCTGTCTAGAAGTTGAAATGCCTGAGCGAGGAAAAATTCAGGCCAATATCAATGGGCAAGTGGTTTCAATGCCATTAACACGCCTAGTCGAAGGGGCGTGCACTGGCCATCTTGGAGGGATCGACTCGCCTGCGTTCCGTTTTCACCGTGCCCCGCTGCCAAACGAGTTTAATTGGAATCTGAAATGGGAGGACTTTTGCAAACCAGGTGATTACTATTATGCACGGATTCGCCAACTAAATGACCAATGGGCCTGGAGCTCGCCGATTTTCCTGAGGTAAGGAGGATCGTAGCAGTTAGCGGCCGCTACCAAAATTAGTTCCAT
>DKNL01000317.1 GCA_002474325.1 Opitutales bacterium UBA7389 | reverse complement strand
AATAATTGATGGGCCTTTTGCATCCTGAAATTCAGACTGAATTGCGTGTTTGCAGGTGTGGAGCAACCAGCAGTCGTGATTAGTCGCATTGAAGAGCTTGGCGATCCCCGATTTTGGAGACCGCTCGACTTCGGGGATGCCCTCGTGAATGTGGAGATTCCATTCTCGCTTGGATAGACGCTGCTGCAACTCGGGAATCCAGACCCTATCTCGGTTGGTCCGGTTTTTGTCCGAGCGACCGATAAGCAATCCGATAGACACATCCTTTCGCCTAGTTGAGGGCCTTCGTACCTTTCTCAGAAGAATGTATCCTGATCCGGGTACGGACTTGATTACCTTCTGATCTTGAAGACTCTTCAGTGCATGGCGAAGCGTCCCGCGACTTACCTGATAATAATCAGTCAGTTGACGTTCACTTGGCAGTGAATCGTTCCAGAGGCCATCCGCGATATTTCTCTTTAGATCCTGAAGAAGGTCGCTTCTAAGAAGGTGTCGGGTCAGGGCCATTACGAACTTTGGACGCTATTTGAAGCTTTTGAGGACCTCTCTATTCTCCACCAGGTACCAGTCGTCGATCATCTTGACCATACGGCGGACAACACGCGGGTGTTTTCCCGCAAGATTGTTTTTTTCATGGGGATCAGCAATTAGATCGAAAAGTTGCGGACGCTTTTCTTCGCGCGGATGCGTAGTCTTGTAGCGGTTGACCTCTCCATCATAGGTTAAGAGGAGCTTCCACTTCCCCTGTATGCTCCAGCGAAAGAGGAGCGATGCCTCAGGGTCCTCGATGTCGGCGATATCGTGAGAGAAACTCTCGCCGAAAATCGCGTCTCTCGGGATTTTCGAGCCGGATTCCATGTAGTTGAGCAGATTGAGGCCGGGGACGGCGATGTCTGGATGGCGAGCTCCAGCTGCAGCTAAAATTGTCGGGAAAATATCGATACTGCTGACAAGTTCATTCCGAAAGGCGGGCTTCAGGACGGCGGGCCAGGAATACATCGTTGGCTGGCGAATTCCGCCCTCGTAAGGCGTCTGCTTGGAGCGGGCGTCATAACCATTTCGCTCCGGATGCTGGATCCAACCATTGTCGCCGACATAGACAATGAGGGTGTTGTCGCGAATCCCTTTCGTCTCTAAATACGCGACTAGATCGCCGCAGGTCTCATCCCACCATTCAATCATTGCGTAGTACTTAGCAATAGTGGGGGGATGATCGCCTCGATACTTTTTCAGTAGTCTTTCGGGAGGATTGTGTGGCGTGTGAGGCAGGAAGGCCGCGTACCACATGTAGAAGGGCTTTTCCTGCTCGATGGCCATGTCGATAAACTCGAAGCAAGGCTCCAGGCCCTCGCGGCCGATCTTGAGCCCATCGTCCCCGTGCCGTCCTCCCTTTTGAGGAAAGCCGCGAGTCATGCCGTGTGTAAAGCCGCCACGCTTGTAGTTCCCTTCCCACCACTTTCCGCTCTGATGACTTAGGTAGCCTTGTTCCCCTAGCAATTTGGGTAGTGTATCGAACTCATCAATATAGGAGATCAGTTGCGCTCGGCGAGCGTTGTAAAGAGGCGAGTCCCTATCCGCATATTTGGGTGACGGATCGTTGCCAGTGACGCCATGGCGATGAGCATAGTGGCCGGTAGCCAAGGTCATAAGAGAGGGGCGACAAAGAGCCGTTGGGACGTAGCCTCGTGGGAATACGACGCTCTCGTCCGACAGCTTGTCGATATTTGGGGTTTTAACATGTAGGTGCCCCATGAATGAATAGTCATTCCATGCTTGGTCATCGCTCAGTAGTAGAACGACATTCGGCTTGTCGTTTGAGTAGGCTAGTGAGGCGAACGACAATAGTACACTCAAGGAAAGGACTAGGCGAATGATTGATGTTGGAGGATTTGTCATCTGGTTCTCAGAAAGATTGAGGCAAAATACAGGATCTGTTTATTTGAAGTACCAATCTGGATGGCTTGTTTTATTTAGCAATTCCTTTTCAATCGGAAGTGGTCCTACAGTCACGCTTATGTCCTTGTCACACGAAACACTTTTAATGTTGAAGCGGTGGAATACCCCCACTATTTATAATGGGTGGGAACAGATTACGAACCGAGATCCTGCCAGAGATAGTTTTAATAAGGAACCAACGTACGACTACATGCCCGAATTGGGTCCTATGGTTGGATACGCGGTGACTGTAAAGATACAGCCATCAAAGCGGAATCACGTGCCTAATATTCCCAAAGCATGGTCGGAATATCGTGAATATGTTGCCAGTATCGAGGGGCCCAAAATAGTAGTCGTTCAAGATTGCGATAAGCCCAATCTGGTAGGTGCATTTTGGGGTGAAGTGAATAGCAATATTCACCGAGCGCTGGGCTGCGTCGGGACAATTATTGATGGAGCCATACGCGATTTGGACGAAATGAAGAACGCTGGATTCAAGGCATTGGCCCGCGGCATGTGTGTGGGGCACGCCTACAGCTCGCCAGTCGATTGGGGGGGAGACGTCGAGGTTTTTGGGAGAATTGTAAAATCCGGGCAGCTGGTTCATGCAGATAAGCACGGCTTTCTGGCCATTCCCTCAGAAGACGAAGAAGGCCTACTAGAGGCGTCGATTTTTATGGATAAGAATGAGTGTGATACCGTAATTCGGTCAGCCAGAGCCAGTAGTGGAAAGACTACTCGAGAGATACTCGATTCGATCAATGACGCAGGTATAGAATTCAATGACGCTGTATCCAAACGATTTGGCTCCTCTGGAGAATGGTAATCGATTGTATTCGCTTTCCGATTAAAAACTGGTTTTTAATGTTAATATTATGCCCCGGAAGATACTGCCGCCAATTTT
>DKNL01000033.1:8117-9513 GCA_002474325.1 Opitutales bacterium UBA7389 | reverse complement strand
TTGACAGCGTTGAGGGCAATGAGCTGCGCAAGGTCTCACTGAAAGGGACGCCGCGCGGCGGTTTACTCGGCCAATCGCTTCTTCTTACTGCATCGGCCAATGGGGTGGATACGTCGCCCGTCGTTCGAGGAATCTACGTGCTGGAGAATATTCTAGGCTATCCGCCACCGCCTCCACCGCCGGATGTCCCGGCAATCGAGTCTGATATTCGCGGGGCGGAGACAATTCGAGATCAGCTAGCGAAGCACCGCGAAGTCGAAACTTGTGCGGAGTGCCACCGGAAGATTGATCCCCTGGGATTCGCTTTGGAAAATTTCGATGCGATCGGCCAATGGCGTTCCCACTACGGAAAGAAGCTCAAAATCGACGCCAGCGGAGAGCTCCCTAGCGGCGAGCGTTTTAAAAATCCGAACCAGTTCCGGCAGCTTATTATCGAGCGGGAGGATGAGTTCACCCTCTGCCTGACGGAGAAACTCATGACTTACGCCCTCGGGCGCGAACTCGACCTGCGTGATCGCTCTACGATCGATGGCATTGTCAATGAGCTTGATGAGCTTGGAGGGGGACTAGCGGATTTGGTGGAAGCGATCGTCGTGAGCGATACTTTCGGACGAAATTGACTAAGGGTCTCTCTTTTTCTCATTCGAAGTAGGCCGCCTCTACAACGCGTTTAGTACTGTTCCCCGAGAAGCGACTGGTAGGTAATGAATGGGTCTCTTTGCTCGGTACAATGGTTTCGATGCTAGGCCTAATCGTGGGCCATTGAATGATTCGAACAGGTGTTGTAGCACCTTCGGTGACTAGTCTTTACGGCCTTTGCACTTCGCTTAAGGTTTCGGCATACCAGGCCACTTATAGGGGATGGGTTTAGCAGCGGGTTGAGTAAGGACAGTTTCTGAAGGCAAGGCGACGTGGACCATCTCCTTCTTCTCGTCGAGATTTTCGTTGAGCTGTGTTTCGGTGATGGCCTCGGATGAGACTCCGTTTTTAGGGACCTCTATGCCGGCCACCCAGGTGATGGCATTGAGAACGACTTTGCGAAAGTCATCGATGGCCCAGTTGCGGTGCCAGTGGCCGCCAGTGAAGCCGATACCGCGACCGCCGTCGGGGCGTTCGACTGCCCACATCATTGTCTGCCTAGTGCCGAGAAGTCTTTCAGCGAATTGATTCCAATGAACGTAGCGATTGATGTTTTCCCGATTCGGAATGCCCGTGATGATATCAGCTGCGGTTTTCGGCGTAGCGAAGCGAATGTTGTAGTACCACTCGTCGTTGGCACTGAATCCGGGGACGCCCCGGCTGATGGGGTGATCGGCATCGAGTTCGACTACAGCCGTCCAGTGCGGGTTGGCAGAGTAAGCGGACTCGTAGTGTCCGCCGATCCACTTCTTGAAGT
>DKNL01000033.1:0-7807 GCA_002474325.1 Opitutales bacterium UBA7389 | reverse complement strand
TCATCATTTACTCCGCCGATCCACTTCTTGAAGTATTCTCCCTGTTCGCCCTTGGGGACTTCGACTCCGTAGTGCATGCACATGAGGCCGACACCATTACTGACAAGTTCGTCCATCTTGGCTTCGTGTTCGTTAACGGGGTGCCTAGCGTTCCCGTCGGAGTAAATGATGACCGCTTTAGCGCCATCGAAGATGGATTCGTCTTCGGGCCATCCGTGGTGAGCGATAGCTATTTCCAAGGGAAGACCGCTCTGTTCCTCGAGCGCCCGGGCGAGTAGAATGGTGCCTGCTTTGAATTCGTGCTGACCGGAAGGGTGACTCGGCATGCCGGAAATGAAAACGATCTTGGTGGGTTCGACGGATTCGGCCATCTCGGTGGAGGAATCGCTGCAGGATGTCGAGAAGAGGGCAAATGCTGCTAGGCCTATTGCGGTGGCTGTGGTAACGGAGCACATCCGGGATTGAATGAGGCGTTTAAGGATTTTCATGTTGGCTACTAAAAGGGTGGTCTTTGCTTTGGGCAAGGTGTTGTTAGAAAATGAATGCGTGGCTTCGTTCGGTACAATGATTCCGATCAGGTTCGATAGAAATCGGGCTTAATTGATAGAAGATGAAAGTGTTTCTGTGCTCTTGTGGCATCTGCAGCCGCGCTTTAGAAAAGTTGATTTGGCAATGCGGTCCTTGGTGAACTTATTCTTCGCTTTCCTTCAGTTTTTTTAGGACTTTTCCGAGCTTCTTGTATTGGGATAAGGAATTGTAAACCTGAGCTGATATCCGAACTACACGCTTAGGGTGGCTCGGCCAGGTTATAACCGGCACTTCGATATGGTGTTTCTCTATCAAGGGTTTCTGCCAGTAGTCCAGATACCTCAGCGAATGATAAGGCTCTTCCAATTTAGAGTCTGGCAGGGGAATGGAGGCTAGCGATCCGATCATCTCATCCGGGCAAGGTGGCTCGATCCAAAGTTCTTGCTGAATTGCAGCACGGCCAGCGAGGGCCAGTTTCCGGTTGTATTCCATAATGGCGGACCAGCCTCCGGATATAAGACTATCCATATATTCAATACAGTAAGGTAAAGTCAGTGCGGCACTCTGGTCTCGTGTTCCCTTCCAACCGAATTCTAATAGGAAGCGCGTCCGATCGGTTCGAGGGGAGTTAGCTCCATGACTTATGGTAAGAGGCCGTATGGAATCGCGCTTATCCGAGCGGGTATAGAGGAAAGCGGCTGCCTTTGGGGCACAGATCCATTTGTGGCAATTGCCTGTATAGTAGGTTGCCCCCAAGGAATCGATATTCAATGGAAGCATTCCTGGTGCATGAGCGCCATCAACAAGGGTGTCGATGCTTCGGTCGGCGAGTTGATCAATGATGCGCCTTATCGGCAGGATCATCCCTGTCTGACTGGTTACATGATCGATGAGGAGTAAACGGGTATTTGAAGTCACCTCCCTCATTACCGCATCAACAACCTCTTGCTCCGACTCGATGGGGAATGGGATCTGGATAGTTTTAACATTAGCTCCATTACGTTCGGCCGCAAAATGGATGGCATTGCGGCAGGCATTGTATTCATGGTTGGATACCAGGAGCTCATCACCTGGATTGAATTCAAGGGAGTGGAGGACAGTGTTAATCCCTTCTGTGGCGTTGGTGACGTATACCAGGCCTTCGGATGGGCAACCGACGAATGCCGCTAGAGACGCTCGGGCTTCGTCTAAAAGAGGTTCTAGTTCACGTTGATAGAAGTGTACAGGCTGACGTTCGATGCGATTCCGAATCTCCTGCTGATGTTCTAATACAGCGAGCGGGCAACTGCCGAAAGAACCATGATTCAAAAAGGTGACATTCGGATCTAGCGGGAAAAGAGAAGGATCGACTGCGGGTTTATCGAGGTTCAATTTGTGCTTATTAACAGGATACGTTCAGCCATAGGCTGGTTGATCTAGACGTTTTCACTTTCACCTTGTCGAGAGGACTCATGAGCAAAGACCCCGATACCGGTGAGGGCGAAGATGATAGCTATGACAAAGTTTAGTAGGGATAGGAATTGCCAGTGCCAGTATTCCCCAACCGATACACCTAGAGTGGCTCCGATAAAAATTGCGGTTGTATGCCAAGGTATCAGGTTTTCAATCATCGTACCGGAATCTTCGAGGGAACGGGAAAGGAGTTTCCGTGGCATGCCTTTTCGATCGTAGCGTTCGTGGAAGGCTTCGCCGACGATGAAGCTAGCTGCCATTTGATTGGAAGTGAAGGCATTAATGAATGATGTAGAAGCTAGAGTGGACAAGACGGTCGAAGCTCGCGATTTTGCGAATCCGAAAACGCGATCGACGAGAATGGGCATCGCTCTAATTTTGTCGATCGCTCCCACGTAGACAAAAACGATGATTGAAATCACGACAGGTTCGCTCAGTTCGTAAAGACCGCCTCTGTTGAACAAAGCGCTTAACTCGTCTGGAAATTCTTTCATCCAGACAGCCATGCTCGTGTTGTATCCTTTGTACAATGACTGGACGACAGCTCCGACGCTAGTCGGTTGGAAAATAAATGCCAGAATGCATGCTGAGAGCGACGAAGCGACGAGAACGGGTACGGTGGCCTTTTTCTTAATGGACCCGTAGACGACCACCGCTACGGGAATTAAAAGCATCAGGTTGAAATTGAACATGGTTCCGATACCGCTCAGAATCGCTTGCGTTTGAGCTAGAGCTTCCTCTCCGCCCGTTTTTGCCGGGAAGAGGAATCCCAGGATGAAATAAAGAATGCCCGTAATCAAAGCG
This sequence comes from Opitutales bacterium UBA7389, assembly GCA_002474325.1. GTDB lineage: Bacteria > Verrucomicrobiota > Verrucomicrobiia > Opitutales > Opitutaceae > Pelagisphaera. The sequence continues at coordinate 5,023 of DKNL01000033.1, read as the reverse complement.
GAGGGCATGGTCGTATACGTCATCGCTCTAATATGTTCCCACAAGGGAACCTCGGCCGCCAAGGCAGCTACATTGGTGGTATCCGAAAGAGGGGACATCTTATCGCCGAAAAAGGCGCCGCCGATAATGGCTCCGGCCGTGATCGCCAAATTGGCGTCAATGGTGGAGGCGACTCCGATCAATACCAGACCCACCGTTCCAATCGAGCCCCAAGAGGTGCCAGTGCAGGTGGAGAAGATGACAGCGACGAGAAATGAAATTAGGTAGATATATCCAGGATTGATGATCTTAATCCCATAATAGATAAGCATGGGAATGGTGCCGGAAACAATCCAGCTACCGATAATCATGCCAATTGTGAATAGAATGAGAATAGTCGGAAATGCCCGAGCCAGCTTGCGGACGATGGAGTCCTGTACCTCTTGCCAAGAATACCCCAGCCACGCTAGCTGGGAAATGGCGATCGCGGCGGCGGTCAGGAATACGATTTCGAGTGGGAAAGGACTGAGTCCCTGAACATGCGGGCGGATGATCAGTCCGTAGGTCAATGGGATGACGAGACCAGCGACGGGAAAGAGAGCTTGAAGGAATGTAGTGTCTTTATGGGGATATTTAGGCATTAAAATACCGGCTTATAGCAGCAAGGGAAACAGGATGGAGCGCTAGACTGTTTTGTCGCCTTTTAGAGCTCCTTGACCTTGATATTCCGGAATAGGACCTGGCCTGACTTGCCTGAGTGGACTTGGAGGCTGAAAAATCCCTGGTTGTATTCAGTTGTTTTCCAATGTGCTGCGGGAACGCCATTAAGCCAGGTTTTGATGGTCTCGCCGCGGGCGCTTATGGTAATGCGGTTCCATCCATCGCGGTTCATCGCATTGCGAGCCGCTTCATGTTCTTCCAGCCACATTGGATAGATCCAGCCCCCGGCGCTCTGGCCGTAGATGCCTCCTGACCAATAGCGTTCCTTGGAAAAAGCCTCCATTTCTGTTTGGGGTCCAAAGACGATCTCTCTGCCCTTTTCTTTGCCTTCGCCGGGGCGTGAATCGGCTCGAAACATGATGCCTGTATTAACGTCCTCGATCCACTTGAGCTCAGCCGTGAAAACGAAATCGTGGTAGTCGGCTTTGGTCGTAGAAAGGTAGGTACTTGGCGATCCCGGTATGGTAGTGCCGATGATGGTATCGCCTTTGGGTTCGAATTCGCAGTGCCCGCCTTTTGGGGTCCATCCATCTAGATTTTTCCCATTGTAGAGGCTGACGAATCTGGAACCCAGGTCCGGTTCAGGATCCGTATTGACGAGCATGTCCTCGGGATTGGGGAAATTATCCTGCTTCTCGTAGACTTCGATCCACTTTTGCTGGGACTCGGCGATCCTCATGTCGCTATTGAGTGAGCACGCTGATAGAATCAGGCCGGTGATCAGAAGACAGAGATTTTTCATGGCGAATAACAATTGGTGTACGACTTGATTAGTTGGTTTTAGTAGATAGGTCGTTTTGAATACTAGCCAATACATTTCTGGATTGAGCTAATCGGTTGCTACGCTCGGCTACAATCTAAGCATGCCTGCTCCTGCTCTGCTGCATTTGATTCCGGAACGGAATAGCTTAACCATCTGTAAGGGTTGATGGATTTATTGTCCATCCGTTGCTGACGGAAATGCCTTTGCTTTTGCCTCGGGATTAGCCACTAGTTTTGTGTGTCTTTTTAAAATGAGTGCTTCTCCTAACATCCCCAGTATATTTAACGATGTCCTTGGTCCGGTTATGCGAGGCCCATCGAGTTCGCATAGCGCGGCGGCCAATCGAATCGGTAGATTGTGCCGGGACCTGGTAGGCGGCGGTTTGAGAAAAGCCATTATCGAGTATGACCCCAACGGGTCGCTGGCGACGACTCACAAGTCGCAGGGAACGGATATGGGCTTGTATGGAGGGTTTTTAGGTTGGGAGCCGGATGACCCGCGATTGCCAGACTACGAGATTCACAGCAATGCGGTTGGTTTGGAGATCGAAGTTCGTTACGAGTCTTACGGAGCGTCGCATCCAAATAACTACAAGCTGACTATTGAAGGCGCAAACGGCGATTTGCATTCGATGCAGGGGATTTCCACTGGTGGTGGTATGATCGAGGTTAGGGAAATCGATGGGTCGGCTGTTTCCATGCGAGGCGATCTGTACGAAACCTTAATCTACTTGAGAGAGGATGCTGATGCGGAGGTGGCGCTTAGAGAGTGCTCTGATCTAGTGAACGGTGAGGATGGCGAATATTGTGGGGAAGAGGAATCAACTCGATTCTTGCGATTCTCTTCAAATCAAGCACCCGCTACCGATTTGCGTGAGAGTTTGGGAAAAATGGCTGCTGTCACATTAATCCGGATACTGGAACCGGTTTTGCCCACATTATCCCGCGAAGACTTATCCGTGCCCTTTCAAACGGCAGAAGCGATGCTGGCGTTCAATGAAGGCAAGGATCTGAAGCTTTGGGAACTGGCGCTTGAATATGAGAGCACTAGAGGTGGGGCTTCGAAAGAAGGGGTTTTCGAGCAAACTCGAGCGATCCTTCGCATCATGGAGGACGCGGTTAAGACAGGATTAGCGGGAACTCAATATACGGATCGAATCCTCCCGTGCCAGTCGGTAAATTTGCTGGAACGCGAAGCTCAAGGACGATTGATTCCCGGGGATGTTAATAACAAGATAATCGCCTACATATCAGCGATTCTGGAAGTAAAATCGTCTATGGGCGTGATCGTGGCTGCTCCGACGGCAGGATCTTGCGGAGCTATGCCTGGATCAGTTTTGGCCGTGGCGGATTCCCTAGGAATCGATGAAGATGGAAAAGTTCGAGCTCTGCTAGAAGCAGGATTGATTGGGGTATTTATCGCCACGCACGCGACTTTCGCTGCAGAAGTTGGTGGGTGCATGGCCGAGTGCGGGTCGGGAGCTGGAATGGCGGCGGCTTCTATGGTCGGACTAGCTAGTGGTTCGCTAAAACAGCAACTTAGTGCTGCTTCTATCGCTTTGCAGAATTCTTTTGGCATGACCTGCGATCCAATCGCCAATAGGGTGGAAGCGCCTTGCTTGGGCAAGAACGTCCTAGCCGGATCGAACGCCCTTTCTTGCGCTAACATGGCCTTGTCCGACTACGAACACCTTGTTCCATTGGACGAAGTGATCAATGCAATGAACGAAGTTGCTGGATACATCCCACGTGAACTTTGCTGCACTGCTAAGGGCGGGCTTTCGGTGACACCAACGTCCAAAGCGATCGAGGAACGATTGGTAGAGAAAGAAAAGGCAGCAAAGTAACATGATTGAGGAAAGGGAATACAAGAAATCCTGGTTTGGCCATCCCAGCGGACTTTCCACCCTCTTTTTCACTGAGCTTTGGGAACGTTTCAGCTATTATGGGATGCGAGGTTTACTGGTCCTATTCATGGTGGATGCTGTCGAGAAAGGAGGCATGGGGCTTAGCGACCGGACCGCCAGTTCGATCTATGGATTGTATACCGCTTTCGTCTATCTGGCTGCATTACCGGGAGGCTGGATCGCGGATCGCCTTATTGGAGCTCAGCGAGCGGTCTGGATAGGCGGTTTGATTATCGCTGCAGGGCATTTTACCTTAGCTATCCCATCAACTAAGGCGTTCTTCTTGGGGCTAATTTTGGTCGTTATTGGAACTGGCTTCCTGAAACCGAATATCAGTTCTATTGTTGGGCAATTGTATCCAGAAGGTGGAGCCATCAGAGATGCAGGATTTACGATTTTCTACATGGGTATTAATATCGGGGCCTTTTTGGGACCCTTGATTTGTTCCTACCTCGGGGAGCAAGTAAACTGGCATTTGGGATTCGGAGCAGCTGGTATAGGTATGCTTTTTGGCGTTGCCCAGTATAAGTTTTCGGCGGTTAGATTGGGCGATGCCGGACTGCACGCATTCAAGAGCCAGGAACAACTGAATGCTGTGGGTTTTGATAAAGCGTGGTATTTGGTCATAGCAGGTTTCATCGGTGTCGGGACGATGGTGATTCTGGGCCTATGCGAATTGATAACCTTTGATGCTCTGGCCTTAGCTCAAAATACAACCTATGTTATAGTCGGTATCGCTTTTGCCTTTTTCATCTATGTCTTCGCCTTTGGGAATCTGACCCCGGATGAGCGCAGCCGAACGCTGGTCATTGTGATTTTGTTTGTTACTTCCGCGGTTTTCTGGTCGGGCTTTGAGCAGGCTGGTTCATCGCTGAATCTATTTGCTGATAGGTACACGGACCGGATGTTGTTTTCATTCGAAGTTCCAGCGGGCTGGTTTCAGTCCCTTAATCCCTTCTACATCGTTGTGCTAGCCCCCATTTTCGCGGCCGCTTGGGTGAAGCTCGCGAGGAGGCAATTGGATCCGTCCATGCCGGCGAAATTCGCACTTGGATTGATTATCTTGGGACTGGGATTTTTGATCATGGTAGCGGCTGCCAAGCTGGTTGTGGCGGGAAATCAAGCGGCTCCCTATTGGCTAATTCTGACTTACCTTTTGCATACGATGGGAGAGCTCTGCTTGAGCCCGGTTGGACTTAGTTCGGTAACGAAACTCGCTCCCAAGCGTTTTGTGGGACAGATGATGGGTATTTGGTTCTTGGCGACATCGCTGGGCAATCTGATTGCTGGATTGCTGGCGGGTCGGTTCAATCCCGAGACCCTGAACGAGATGCCGGGATTGTTCATGCAGATTGTCGTAATTTCGGTAGGAAGCGGAGTACTTCTTCTGTTGTTCGTCAAGCCGATCAAGAAACTGATTGGGGCAGATTCGTGAAGCATGGTAGAATTTTGGGAAACAGAATGTCCTTTGCCAATAGTTAGGCTATTGCCTGTGAGCGTGGTCGTTGACCCGACAGCACGATCACCGATCGTATCTGCAAACATCAAAAACCTCAAATTTCTGTGTGTTATAGTCTATTTTCTGGCGGTTAACTAGAACCGGAAAGTGTATTGAAACTTGGTGGCCAGTATAGTGTCCGCCGTTCGGAAGCGAA
>DKNL01000293.1 GCA_002474325.1 Opitutales bacterium UBA7389 | reverse complement strand
TTACTGGGGTGCGGTCGGTCTTAGTGCAGCTGCGTCTTTATCCCAGGAAGCCGTCATCGCGCTCACAGACACGCTGAATGACGCGTTTCCTAGCCCTCGCATCGAAGCCGCCAACGCTCTGGCTCGCCATGGGAAGTTAGAAAAATCTATACCGGCTTTAGCCCAGGCTCTAGGCGATGGGGATCTCATTGCCGTTCAGCACGCGGCTCGAGCTATTGAACTCCTTGGCGAAAAGGCGATAGACGCTCTGCCCGCAGTCGAAGCTTGCGATGCTCGAATGAAGAATATCCGTCCTCCGGGGACATCTCCCGTAGTGGTCGATCCCGAGAAAGATCAGGCCATGTTCGTAGGCTTTTCGACGGAAGCCTTTCTCGCCCGCTTTGGGACTAAGTAGAGAGACCTTTTAAGAGGGGGTTTAGCATCCGTCTTTGCCCAAAGGGCTACGCCGAGACAGGTCGCCCCGACGGGTCGGGGCTAGATCCCCGCTAACGCAGGGCTATCATCCCTCCACTGCGTTTCGTGGCAGGATTTGATTTACCCAAACGAGTTATGGCTCCTACAACAACTCAATCATGTTCTCGCGCTAGCGTGATCCCGCTCGCCGACAGGCGACTTTGTTTTGCTCTCTCGTATTTCCTAGACCAAGCCGAAGATAGGCTTATTGGTCATCCAGGCCCCATCGGTGAAGTCCGGGAAAGCGATTGGAGAGCTGCCGGTGGATATGGATGCTTCTGAAAGCGGAGCGATGGCCATCCAGGCAGCTGCGTCGTAGGCATCGATAGACGTCGTCGTTTTATTGCGAATACTGCTTACGAACTCTCTTAGTTCGAGAAAGTCAGTTCCGCCGTGGCCTGACGTTTCCGCTTCATGCAAGTAGCTTTTCCAAATGGGGTGCTCAAACTTTTCCTGGTAGGGATTAAAAGGCTCCCATTGGTGATGCGGGCTTTTCCCGTCCAGGTAGATAACGGATTTGTTTCGAGAGGATGAATCGCCGTCCTGCATCCACATGCCAGCGGTTCCTTGGACTTGGTACATGAAACTCATGGGTCGGGGAAGACGCGTGTCGAAAGTCAAAACCACCGTTTCTCCATTGAAGCATTTGAGCGTCGTGGTAACGATATCTCCCTGGGCCCAGCTGATATCTCGACGCTTGTGACCTGGTTCGAGGTTGTCCTTGGACCATTTACTTAAGCCGCGCGACTTAGAAGCTGTGGATGTGAGATGCTGAAAGCGATTTCCACGCTGGATATTCAAGCACTGGGCGATGGGTCCCATTCCGTGAGTAGGGTAGAGATCGCCATTGCGGAATTGATTATGTCTGGAGCGGTAGTCGCCTTCTCCCTTTGGCTTTGGTCCCGTTCCTTTTCCTAGTACTATGCGTGCCCTAAGATCGTGTCCATATCCGCAACTGCAGTGGATGACTTCGCCAAACAGTCCCTGTCTGACCATGTTGAGGACTGCCATGTTGTAGCGGAAATAGCAGTAGTTTTCGAGAAGCATGCAAGGTGCACGGGTCTCTTCGTAGGTATTGACCAGCTCCCAGCATTCGTCGACAGACGAGGCTGGACCGACTTCCGTAGCTACGTATTTGCCCGCTTTCATCGCAGCGATGGTCATGGGAATGTGAAGCTCCCAGGGAGTGGCGATGACCACCCCATCCAGATCATCTCGTTTTAGCAAATCCAGGTAGGAGAATTCGTGGTCTCCGTATCCTTCAGGTTTCTGCCCCTGCGTTTCTACAACGAGGTTTTGGGCGGTTTTGAGGTTTGGTTTATGGGTGTCACAGACAGCTTTGATAGCCACATGGGGCAGGCGCATGGCCGTCTTAAGTAGACCTGTGCCTCGGCCGCCTATGCCGATGAAGCCAAGTCTTACAGGACGGTCGTCGTTGGCATGTATGATCGTAGGGGCGGCAGAGAGGGCGATTCCCGCGGCTAATCCGTTTCTGATGAATGAGCGTCGTTCGATTTTAATCATAGGTTAAGTAATTGCAGAGAATGGGATTTGATTTTTACGGGCGTGCTTAGACCATCCGGTTGGCAGTAACGAATCAAAGAAAAAGTCGAATAGACTTTTGAATAAGGACAGAGGCTTTGTTGGTCGCGCCATTACGCGTAGGCGTCAAACTAAGCCGGCCTGGAGGTTTCTATTTCATGAGTGGCTTGTGGGCACGGGTTTATCTCGTGATTTCTTTAGGATGGGTATTGGGTTATCGCGAGATAAGCCCGATTGTACGCTCGACTACAACTTAAGTTAACGTTCATAAGCGGTTACTGGAACGATTGTATTGGCGGTTGTGCGGCCGCTAAGGGGCAAGCAGCCTTACTTTTTGAACGTTTTGGGACTACTAGTCTTTCAGTCGGATCCGGTCCTCCGGAACGTAACCCAGGACTTCGGCGGCGTTCTCTATATCTACCCATCGATAGTCACTGTTGGAAAGCCCATAGAAAATTTCGAATCTTAATGTATAGGGCGCCTGTATACAAAGTTCGATAAGATGGGAAACGTCGCTACGCGAGCAAGCATTGGGGACAATCGGCTGAGGAAAGTCGTCCATGGATCGCACCCCGCCCAATCGGAGGCAGATGCATGACATTCCTGATTGACTGCTGTGCATGCGAGCTAGGGATTCGCCAAATATCTTGCTCGCCCCATAGGGGAAAAAAGGCCAAGTGGGATCGGAGGTCGTGATCCGTTTGAAACTATCCGGAACCTGTTCGTACCTTCCTTCGCTGATGCTCTTGTAGGGTTCGATATTGAAGTAGTATCCGAAACTAACGTGGATCGAGCTGGCGTATATGATGCGTCGAACTCCGGATTGTTTGGCGGCTTCAAATACATTAAAAGTTCCCTCGATGTTGTTTTTGCGAAGGCTCTCCCATGTGGCGTCGGCATTTGGGTCTCCGGCCAAGTGGATAATTGTATCCATTCCTTGGAACGCTTTTACGAGTTCATCGATATTGGAAAGGTCGGATTGGACGAATCGGTCTTCAGGTACTTTGGCCAGCTCTTTGGGATGGACCCTTGCGGATGGCTCCCGATGCCGATCCATCCCGTAGACATCGAATAGATCCGGTTTTTCGGCTAAATGGCGATAGGCACAACTTCCGACCAATCCGTAGACGCCGGTGATTAAAATGGGTTTCGTTGCCATCGTATTTGAATGTCGCTATCCGAAAGTAGCTGGCAAGCCTTAGACTCGGATAAGCGAGCATTTTGGTTTCCCAAGATAAGAACCGCTCATGCTAGCTGGACCCTTGTCTGGTTTCGCTTTCTAGTCTCGCCTTCGGGTTGGGCTGAGAGATTCGATGCTTCATAACCGAAGTCGAGGGGGAAGCTCCCAACAAAATCTATTTTTCACCATTCCTTCATGAGCAAAGCGAATGACATAGATTCGTGATTATCGATCATCTGCGATTCTCTGACAGGCGAGTTAGCGAGACTAAACGTCCAAAAGCCTTCGCAGACTGGGGGGTTGTTGGCGATTGCTATTATGTAGAAAATGGATATCTAGTCGCTCTTTACCAATACCAACATTTAGTAGATCTCACATAGAAGAGTTACGGCTTATCTTCCTCGACTTTGGACGTTTTACACGTGATCAAAACAGGTTAAATGGGCTCTTTCTGCAACCTAAATTAGAAGGACACTGAGCGGCCGGTTCAAGAAGGCGCATCAACTTTAATAGCAAAATTTAGAATAAATCCTGTTCCGGAACATCATGCTTCCCGCATTGTC
>DKNL01000192.1:565-7541 GCA_002474325.1 Opitutales bacterium UBA7389 | reverse complement strand
TCAGCATCTTTGAATTTCACCCCTGGACGCTCGTTTCGATCATCAATAAGCGTATCAGCCCCCTCATTTTCCGCCGCTTCGCCAATACGAAGAGCCAAGTCCATCGCGTCCTCCATGTTGGGATCCAAAACGGTAACTACCACGTGGTACGGGGCTACATTCCATGGCCATACAATACCAAAATCATCACGGGACTGCTCGATGATAGCTTGAAGCGTCCTGGAAACTCCAATACCGTAACAACCCATAACCGCTGGCTTAGTCTCTTTATTGGCATCGTGATACTTAGCTCCCCAAGAATCATTCTGGCTGAATTTAGTTCCTAGTTTGAATATGTGCCCAACCTCGATTGCTCGACCAATCTTCAATGGCTTGCCCGAAATTGGACACGGTTCCCCTTCCTTCACACGCCTAAAATCCCCAAACGAGTCGATGTCTAGACTCCGCTCTACATTAACATTCCGCAGGTGATAGCCATCTTTGTTTGCCCCAGTAACTCCGTTGCCCACTAACTGAATCGCGTGGTCAGCAAATACGCCATCCAGCTTATCACGACCAGGGATCGTTCCCTTAACCAAACCCAAGCTTCCTGGCTTCGCGCCCATCAAAGGCTCGATTTCAGCAGGCGTGGCTGGTCTAACCAATTCATAACCAAGGGAACCCAGTTTCGCCTCTTCCAGCTCATCGCAACCTCGGATTACTAAGGCGAATGGCTTCCCGTCTCCTATATAGACAAGCGTTTTGAACTGTTCCTCGGCTGAAATTCCGTAGGGCTCTTTCTCAAGACCTGTAATCGTCACAACTCCTGGGGTCTCGAACTCCTCCAATTCCCCGATTGGTCCGAGGACCTGATAATCCTCGGGGACCAAAGCACTTGTCGCCTTCTCAACGTTCGCAGCATAACCGCTTTCCTCGCAATAGACGACGTCGTCGTCACCGACTTCAGCCGGCACCATGTATTCGTGGGAGAAAGAGCCACCCATGATTCCCGTATCAGCTTCGACGGAAATGAAATTCAGGCCACAGCGCGCGAAAAACTTTTCATAGGCTTCCGCCATTCTTCGGTAAGTCTCCTCCGCCATCTCATCATCCGCATCAAAGCTGTAACCGTCTTTCATGACGAACTCTCTAGCTCTCATCAGTCCATAACGGGGACGGATTTCGTTTCGAAACTTGGTTTGTATCTGATAAAACGTTTTGCCCATGTCCCTATAGCTCGAAATTTCCGAGCCGATCAGTGGCGTAATGATCTCTTCGTGCGTGGGTCCTAGTACGTATTGGGGACCTTCATCGCTTGGATTCGCATGAGCCGATGCGCTGGAAACCTCGTACATGACTTCTCGAACAGCATTCCATCTGGGTCCCGCCTTCCATTGCTCTACCGGCAATACAGCAGGCATGAGCAACTCTATGGCCCCGGCCGCATTCATCTCTTCCCTGCAAATCTGGGCCACCTTATCCAAGGTCCGCTTGCCAAGTGGCAAGAAGGCGTACAGCCCACCCCCAATCTTTCGAACGAGGCCCGCCCGAAGCAGCAAGTTGTGGGATTCGATCTCCGCTTCCGCTGGGCTCTCTTTCAAGGTCGGTATGTACGTCTGGCTCCAGTATTGCATAATTAGAAAACTACCAAATGACTCTCCCTATTTAGCCGTGCAACGAAAAATAGCCTAATTTAGCTTGTTCCAGGCAAGAGAGCGACGCATACGGAAAAGTCGCGAAACCAATGAATAACGAGCCTTACCAAAGCAAACCCGGATCTTCGGCCCGTCAGGGAAAGCCTTGGCCAATGTGGCCCATCTTGATCGCTATCATTGGATTCATAGCATTCTACACCTGGGTACAATTTTCGTTTCGCAAACTTGAGCCGCCCTACCTTCCAAGCGAGGCAATGAAGGATAGAACTCGAGCTGCCGAATTGAAAAATATGTATGGATGGTATAGCCTTCCCTCCAATAAGGTGGCAGGCAGGCTATCCGACTGGGACCTAACTTCTGTCTCACCGATTCCTCGAGAGCTGCCTTTGGAAGAAGCGCTACCTTCTCAGCTTGTCTATTACCTCCCTCGCAAGCCCATACTTGTTCCAGACTTAACAGTAGTCGGAACCGACGCTTTCTACATTGCATCAGAACCGCTCAATCTGGCTCTCCAATTGCCGAGCGCATACGCTAATCACCCGAACTTGCATGTGACTACTCTCTACAAGGAGAATCAGCTTCTGGTATTGCCAGAGCTTCGGATAGAAAATGAGCCGACCAGACATACGGATGAACAACCCGGCGATCTGGAAACTATATATGTTTCGATCGAAACCAGACCTTTGGCCGCTCCCTCGATCGATGTTAACCTTTACAACGCCACGTCCATTTTTCAATGGCAGATAGAAGCCAAGTCCGCTCAACCTACGGAGTCCGAGTAGAGTCTGCACTCCTGGGAGTCGCAAAACTTTCTGGCAATAGCCAGCCGCAAGAAAATTCAATTGCCATTCGCTAGACGATAAGCGAATAGGACCAGCGACTTTCCATTAAAATGGACAAAGGTATCTCCAGCATCAAGCCAACCGATCTTCGCGGGATTCTCAACTATGTACCAAGATTTTTGGGACAAACGTTCGTGGTATCCTTGGATGGCTCGATTATCGAGAGCGAGAATCTACCCAATATTCTCCTGGATATTGCCGTATTGCGCAGCTTGCAAATCAATGTTGTCATAGTTCATGGAATAGGGAAACAGCTTTCCTGCCTCGCTGAAGAACGATCCATAGATATCAGCAATTCGGATGGATCCGGCCCGACCGACGAAGCTACATTGGACCTAGCGATTCGAGCATCCTCTCGGGCATCCCACCAAATTCTCGAAGCCCTGACCCAATCCGGTCTCAAGTGCGCCATCACCAACTCTGTCCGCTCCAAACACATTGGAGTCATCAAAGGGGTCGACTACCTGCGAGGGGGTCGCGTGGACCGGATAGATTCCAATTTCCTGAATCACCTAATCAAGGAAGGTATCATTCCTATCGTCCAGCCGATCGGCTTTGACCGCAACGGCCACACACTGCGAATCAATAGCGATCTGCTAGCCATCGAGACCGCTTTCGCCTTAAATGCGACCAAATCGATATTTCTGACAGAATGCGACGGTCTTGAAATCGGTGGCGTGATCGTACGCCAATTGCCAGTTGAAGTTTTGGAATTCAAGCTCAGCGAGCTTAAAGGAGCAGCATTGTACAGCAAAGCTACTCACGCGCTGACTGGCGTTAAAGGAGGCATATCTCGCGTGCATGTATTGAACGGAAACATACACGATGGGTTGATCAGAGAGGTTTTCTCAAACGATGGCGTCGGCACCCTCGTGTACAGCAACGAATATCGGCAGATTCGCAAAGCCACCCGCACAGATCTCGCCCGAATCTACAACCTGACTAGCGGATCCGTCGAGGAAGGCGAACTCGCTCGCAGGAATATCGCTTCCATCGAAAGGGATATTGAAAATTTCTACCTTTACGAGATAGACGGAAATCTAGTCGGTTGCGTGCTCATAACCTACTTCGACAGTAATCCAGACATAGCCGAAATCAATGCCCTCTTCGTTCAGTCCACCCACCAACAACAAGGCATAGGTACGCGCCTCGTTAACTTCGCATGCGAAGCAATTAGGGAATCAGGTGCCAACAAAGCTCTGGCCCTTTCGACCCAAAGCTTTCGCTTCTTCGAGGATATCTGCGGTTTCAAGGAAGCGAATACAGAAGCCCTACCCGAATCGCGACGCCAAGATTACCTCAGCGAAAAGCGGAACTCAAAGATCTTGATCAAAGAGTTCTAGCCAATAACCAGTGCTGAACACCTCAACTTAGTCGAGTTCGGAAGCTTTTTTCGCGTCCTCACTCAACTTTCGCAATTGTGGGAGACCGCCGTCATCGAACGGATCGATATTGGCAATCACGTTTTCGAGTCGAGGCTTACTTTCATCTATTCCTCTAGCTAATGATTCCAGGCTCATAACCGCATCGCGTCTAAGGCCTCCGACCTATGCATCCTTGATCATTAATTGAATTTTAGACCTAGATTCCATTGTCCAGTTATCGGATTTCACGGTCCCGCCTTCAGATTCGCCACTGGGCACCGTCTCCCATCTGTATATCAAAAATTATATGTCCGGTTTGGATACATTCTAAAAGATTCCAAATCATTCATTCGTATGCATATAGTCCTTACATTTAATTATCTAATAAACGCTATACAGTTTTTTCAGCCATTCGCCTTTCAAAAACCTTGTAGTATTCGGTAGACTGCCTATCGACTTACTAAATGGGCCTAACTATCAACGGTACAAAAATCGAGGACGCGGAAATCCGGGAAGAGGCTGCCCGTTTGGCTGAGGAAGTTGCCCGTAACTTCCCATGGCTAGATGCTATCGGTCAAAAGCTGCAAGCAGAAGACTTAGCTAAAGAGCGGATCATCGAGCATCAGCTCCTTTTCGAAGAGTCGCAAAAAAAGTTGCCGAAGTTGGCAAGCGAAGAAATCGAAGAGGAGTTTAAGCGATTTACAAAGCGCCATGGCGGCGAAAAAGGATTCCTACAGAAGTTCAAAATCCGCAAAAGCGATCTTCCCAAAGTGAAGCAAGAGATGGCCGAAGATCTCCGCTTCCGGAAATTCATCCAATCGATATACCAGCAACTTCCTGAAATATCCGACGAGCAAGTTGAAGCTGAATACGAAAACAGTAAAGCGAGTTTCAAACGACCCGATGAGTACAAGGCCGCCCACATTGTGTACCACACCAACAATGGGCAAGATCCCGAAGAAGCCGAAGCTAAGGCAGACGACGCTCTAGCTCGCTTGCAGAAAGGCGAATCATTTGAAAAAATTGCTAACGAAGAATCGGACTGTCCCGGAAATGGCGGCGACCTAGGATGGTTCGCCGAAGGCTATATGGTCAAAGAATTCGAAGACGTCGTTTTCAAGCTGGAATTAGGAAAAATCAGCGAAGTATTCAAAACTCCCTTTGGCTACCACATCGCCCGATTGGATGACAAAAAGAAAGGCGACTACGTGCCCTCGGAAGAAGTATCCAAAAATATTCAACAAAAGCTGGAAGCTGAAAACCGGGACCAGAAGTTCAAGGAGATTTTGTCCAAACTAAAGAGCCAAGCGAATATTCAGATGGTTTGAGATTCCAGGTCTTAAGTAGCCTCGAGATCCTTAAGTACCCGAACGACGCCCTACATTTCGATCGGCCAATCGCCAAGGAATTGCCCAACGAATTTCAAGTTGAAGAAGATCTTTATACCACTTAGAGCGAATTCAAAATTGTAGACTTCGTGTTTCTCAGCAGCACGTCCAGATATAATTGAACCATGGTAACCGTGCAAAACCAGGCTCGGGATTCACGCACCTTTACAGAAGATCAATTGATTAGATTTTTTGCGGACAAACGACATCGCAAGCCGATTCGCCCCCGGAAAAAGATCGAAGGAAGCAAAACTTAAACGCTTATGATCCTGTTTGGGAATTTCGAGCTCTTCTGCTTTGAGTTTCCAAGCCAATGTCTGTGTCAAAAACAACGAACGCCTCTGGCAAACGGTCTCGCAAGGCTTTTGCGCCTGATTCGGTTATTCCGCTACTCCACAAATAGATCTGCTTGAGGTTCTCCATTCGGGATAAGTATTCGATGCTATTATCCGACACATTCGTGTCCCTCAAGTTCAGGTAGGATAGATTGGGCATTTCAACGATATGAGCCATGCCTTGGTCGCCGATGCTTGTACGGCTGAGATCCAAATATTCAATACTCTGTAGCTTCTTAAGTCTCCCTAAGTCTTCGTCCGCAACATTCGTTCTCGACAGCGAAAGTTTAACCAGTGCTTCTCCCAACTCAGCCGCATCTCCAAAATCAAAGGATCCTCCAGGAAGTTCGGTATAAGTATATACTAACTCGAATCGTTTGGCGTCATGATTTACCGTATCCACGAGAACACCCATCGCTTGCAGCTTTGACACTACATGGACGGCATCTCCTACGATCTTGTAAGTTCCTTTTAACCCATTATCGGAATACTTCTTACCAATCGTTGGCTTTGCTTCATGCTTAAAGCCTCCGCCAAAAATAGCCCCTCCCTCAATCCAGTCCTTTAGCAAAGCTTGTTCTGCCTGAGACAATCCTTCGCCTTTTTGCGGCATGTAGTCCGGATCGTCTTCGGGATAGGTGGTCATCAAGTACAACAAGCTATCGATTGGTTTGCCTGGCACCAATACCGCTCCTCCATCCCCTCCACTCATGATAGACCTCGGCGAATCCAGTCGAAGCCCTCCTTTTATTTTGTTATCGCCGTGGCAACGATAACACTTTTCTTCTAAAATACGTACAATATCGGCACTATAGTCTGCACCAAGACTCAAGACCGGGACTACCAAGGTAATTCCGGCGACAAGCCACAACAATCGTTCGCTCAAACAAAGGGGATACATTCCGCTACCCAAATACCTGCATCACCGGGGATCCCTTGTCGGCTACTCTGAACGGACGACCCGAGGGGGAATAACTAGTCTTATCTAGATGCATTCCGAGAGCGTAGGCAATCGTCGCATTAAAATCAGGCACTTCCACTTTTTGGCCGTTCACGAATTTTCCTTGCTTATCGGTCTCGCCAATTACCTGTCCTCCAAGAACACCTCCACCCGCTAGCACGCAGGAAAAAGCGGTTGGAGAATGATCCCGACCATCATTATCGTTTATTACTGGAGTTCTTCCAAACTCCGTTGCCAGAACCACCATCGTTTCTTCGAGCATTCCTCTTCGCTCTAGATCGTCCAGCAATGCGCTCATACCCGTATCCAAAGTTTGTGAATTTTCCTGAACCCGTTCAAAATTGTTTGTATGAGTATCCCATCCACCCAACGTGATTTCAACAAATCTCACATCGTGTTCTACCAATCTCCTAGCCAACAAGCATCCTTGCCCAAAGGGATTCGAGCCGTAG
>DKNL01000192.1:0-189 GCA_002474325.1 Opitutales bacterium UBA7389 | reverse complement strand
CGACTGTTCATCAGTTTGATGGCGTCATCATACATGTCCGTGTAGGCCCGGGTTTTCTTCTGATCATATTTACTATGGAATTCCGCATCGAAAGCATTCGTCAGCATTACGGAATCCTCGAATTCCTTTTTGGTGAATCCCTTGCGAATCTTGCTGTTCTGCAAACCAGCCTCAGGGTTTCCAATTACA
>DKNL01000044.1 GCA_002474325.1 Opitutales bacterium UBA7389 | reverse complement strand
GATGCGGTCGCCTTGCACACGGACATATAATCGGGTAATTTCCTCTATGTTTAAAGGGTTTTGAAATTGAGTATTTGGAGTTGATAGCCGATATCCTGGTGTTGGTGTTCAAGTTGAGGTTGGCGATAGGCAATAGAGGTTAGATGGCTAATAGCGATCATAGAGAGGAACTAATGGCTGCTACAAAAAATGACCGAGTGTTTTTGGCCCTTTCGGGAATCAATGGCTGGAGCTTGGTTTTTGCGGGAGCGGTCTCACTCTTGATCGCCGCAATTGCTCGCTCTCTGGCAGGTGTTCTCATTTCCTTGGCCGTATTGGGGCACGGATCGCTGGAGCTACGGTTTCGCAAGGCCGCAAGCGAGAATAGGGACGGATCGCGAGGTCGAACAATGGCATTCAATCAAATGGGATTAGCCGCCAGCGTTAGCCTTTATCTGGCTTACCAGGCGCTGATACTGGAGCCTACTGCTGTGATAGAGGCACTAATGCGTCCGCCAGTCAGCGATGCTCTAAACCTCTACCCATTGGACATGAGAAGGTGGATTATCCATTCATCTCCTCGTTTTATTGAAGCGTTTTACGCGTTAGCGGCCGCAATTTCTTGGATCGTTTGTGGGGCTACCGCCGCATTTTATTGGCCTCGGTCGAGTAGGGTTGCGGCTTCATAGCTTCTCGCCTCGAGCTTTAATTATGCGCATTTGCTTTTCATGCACTTTGCCGCGGCGGAATTTGTTTTCCGCTAGCTCGGTGAGTGTATTCCAATCCTCTTCGACTGGTTCAAACGATTGCCAGGGCTCGAATCTTCCGGCTTGCCTATGGAAGGTCAGCTTAGGCCCGAAGAATCGAGCTTCGATTTTGAGTTTTCCGAGCTCGGGGTCTTTTTTTGTCCATCCAATAGGGCGAGGCATAGGATAATGGTTCTTGGAGAATCCCGACTGACGCTGCAACTTTAGCTTTGCGGAGGGATCCTTGAAATTGGAGAGATAGCGATGGAATTTCTGATTGCCAGTGGATTCTGGAACGAATGGTTGGGCTACATTGCGGATTGGTGGGGCAGTGCCTGGCAATGGGTTTGGCTATCCATTGCGTGGGGAATTTTGGCGACGGCTATCGTAATGGGGCTTTTGGGCGTGTTCGTACCTGTCATTCCCGGAGCGTTCGTTTGTTTCCTAGGAGCATTGATCCACAAGCTTATGATGTCGGATGTGTTAGCATGGTGGATTATTGGGATACTTGGGGGGCTGATGGTTCTGGACCGAGTAGTCGATTTTTTCGCTACGGCAATGGGTTCTAAATGGTTCGGTGGAACGGGATGGGGGATTTGTGGTGCATTAGCGGGAGGATTGATCGGCCTTTTCTTTGGAATAATTGGAATTTTAATCGGACCGGTTATAGGGGCGGTGGTTTGCGAGTTGATATGGGCTCGTCGTCATCTGAAAGAAGCGGCCAAATCGGGTATCGGAGCTGGCTTGGGTTCTGGGCTGTCGATCGTTGGAAGGATGGTTATCTATTTCATGATGATCGGGTCACTAGTTTTCGATTTGGTCCTATAAGATACTAGTAGTGAGCTGGCAGTCGACTTGGGGATTGATAGAAAAATAGAGGCATAGCTCCTTTGCTAATAGAAATTTCGAGATTGGGTTCCGCTTGATCTGCTGGCTCTTGCTCAACCAATCTTCGTTTGCCCTATCTCCGCACGCTACGCGGGTTCCGTTTAATCAGCTTCGCGGTACGTATCCAGTTGGAAGCGTTGTCCAGGCATTAAAAAGCCGTCCAGGAGTCGACGACTGGCTCGTTTCAAATGGCTGCCCCGGCTGGATTCGAACCAGCGACCAAGTGATTAACAGTCACCTGCTCTACCACTGAGCTACAGGGCAATGATGGGGGAAAAAGCCGGGTTGTTTGGCCCATGTCAACTCTTAGATTGTCTGCTGCAGAGAAAATTCGGAAGGGGCGAAACTTTTGATTGATTTCCAGTAATCCGCTCTTACGGTCATCCGCTCTCCTCAATGGCCTTATGCTGGGAGGGAATCAATTTTCACGGAAATGAAAGATCTTACAATTAACGTCGCGCGAAGGGAGGAAACGGGCACTGGACCGTCTAGCCGATTGCGCAGAGAAGGCAGGGTGCCAGCAGTCGCTTATGGAAAATCTAAGGAGCCCACGCAAATCAGTGTCGATTCCCGTGAACTGGCTGTTGTGTTGAGGGAGATCGGCAACAGCACGCCTCTGGTAAAAATCAAAGAAGGCAAGAGTAAAGCTAGCACGTCGATTATCCAAGAGATTCAGCGGCATCCAATCACGGATAGGTATCTTCATGTGGACTTCCGGGAAGTGGCTGATGACGAACAAGTGGTATTGGAAGTCCCTGTGCACTCCAGAGGGGAGCCTTGGGGAGTTAAGAACGAAAGTGGAACACTGGAGTACGTTAGCCACTCGGTATCCGTGCGAGCTTTGCCCAAAAACATCCCCGATTTTATAGATTGCGACGTCAGCGAACTTCGGGTGGGCGACCTTATTCACATAAAGGAGCTGCCCGAGCTCGAAGGAGTTGAATACTTAGATCATGCTGAGCAACCCGTTTTCACGGTCATCGTATAAACGAATTTTTCTTTCGCGAATGGCGGCAATCGTCTGCTATTCAATTTTTTGTTCTTTAATAACGTTTCAACCTAAAAGACGATGCGATTTCGACTGATCGTCGGGCTCGGTAATCCTGGTGCTGCCTACGAGAAAACGCGGCACAATATAGGATTTAGAGCCATCGAGAACTTTGCTCGGGCAAAAGGTGCTGAAGAGTGGCAAAAAAATCGCAAATTGAAAGGCGAGATCACCCAGATTGAGCAAGACGGTACGGAAAAGCTATATTTGCTGAAACCCACGACCTTCATGAATGAGAGCGGCATTAGCTTGCAGAAAGTTTCCAGCTATTATAAGATATCACCGGAAGAAATCGTCGTTATCTATGACGAGATCAATTTAGATGTTGGAGAAGTGAAGATCAGTGCTAGTGGTGGCCCCGGCGGTCACAACGGATTGACCGATATCATCGATCGACTGAAACCCACCTTCGTGCGCGTGCGAATCGGTATCGGCCGAAAGACTCCCAAAGAGATCGATCTAGCGGACTATGTGCTGGGAAAATTCAGCGAAGAGGATGAAACTTTAATCGGCGCTTCAATGGAGCGTTACCTGGATTGCCTGGACCGGCTCCTGGATGAGGGGCTAGAAAAGGCGATGAATTTTGTAAATCGAAAACCTAAAACAAAGCAAAGAGAAGATGGCCAAATATAAGGCAACGTTTATACTCGATACTCGAGGACGCGAAGAGAGCATTGACGATCTCGTGGAAGGACTCAAAGATGAACTCGTGGAAGCGGGTGCGGAAGTTAGCGATACGGAGAATCTGGGAAAACAGGATTTCGCTCGCGCCGCTGACCGTCGCTACGAATCGGGCGTTTACGCCCATTACCGGATTTCAGGCGGATCGGATCTTCCGGAAAAGATTTTGGAAAAACTGCACTTGAACAAACTGGTTTCCCACAAGATGATTCAGCGGGTCTAGGCCGTATTAATCTTCTTCAACCCAAAAATTTATGCCGAATTTCAATAAAGTCTACTTGATGGGAAATCTGACCCGCGATCCTGAAATGAAGACGACTCCTAAAGGTACTCCAGTTTGCCAATTGGGCATGGCAGTAAATCGGACTTATAAGGATCCCAGCGGCGAGCAACATGAGGAGACGACCTTCGTCGATATCGAGGCTTGGGGATGGCAGGCAGAGACGATTTCGAAGTATGTTAGCAAGGGGAGACCTCTATTCGTCGAAGGTAGGCTAAAATTGGATACCTGGGAAAATAAGGAGGGAGAAAAGCGCAGCAGGATGAAAGTCGTAATGGAGAATTTTCAATTTATCAGCCAGCGCGGCGAAGGAGAAGGCTATTCAAGCGATTCTGTTCCAGAAGCTCGCCCCAGCTCATCCGCTCCTTCACAGAAGAGTGAAGATATCGAGGAAGACGTCCCATTTTGAACAACGAATTGAATTTCAACCTAATTAGATTATGGCAACAAGCGAAGTATTACTCATTCAGCCAGTTGAATATCTGGGAGCCGAAGGCGACCAGGTAACTGTCAAGGCGGGATATGCCAGAAACTACCTTCTTCCCAGGAAGTTTGCGGTTCCGGTTACTCGAGCGAATCGCAAGCAGATCGAGGCTTTGAAAGTCCGCCGTGCGGAACGCGAAGCCAAGAATCTGGAAGACGCTCGCGCTCAGGCTGCCAAGATCGCTGAGACGCATTTCGCCATAGCCGTCAAGACTGGCGAGTCTGGCAAGATGTTTGGGGCGGTGACTGCGATCAACGTACACGAGAAACTTGTGGAATCCGGTTTCGAAAGCATGACTCGAAAACAAGTTCAGCTTGATGCTCCCATCAAAGAGATCGGCCAGCATACGGTAAACATCAAGGTGTACCAGGATGTTGAAGCTACTCTTCGATTCGACGTGGTTTCGGAAAACCCGATCGTTGAAGATTCGGCCGAAGGCGAAGAAGAGGAAGCGGTCGCTTCCGAAGACTGAAACGTATTGATGGCTTAAGAGTTAATGCCGTTTAAGCCATCCGATAGCAATACGCTTAATGCCCCGATCGATTCGGTGGCATCCGACCGCTCCTTGCCTCATAGCCTAGATGCGGAGAAAGGTTTGCTGGCGGCTTGTCTGATCGATCCGGCCGAAGTCATTTCCCGGTGTATGGCTCAAAAGCTTCCTGGTGAAGCATTTTATAGCACAGCCCATCAAGTGATTTACAAGACGGGCGTCGATGTATTCGAGCAGAAGTCGATGCTCGATGCGAAGATCCTTGTCGAAGAGTTAAACACCCGCGGGGAGCTCGAAGAGATTGGTGGCCCCACCTATTTGGCGGAATTGGCAACTCAAATCGAAACCACTGCTCATGCTACCTACTTCTTGGATGTTGTCCGGGAAAAGTATTTGCTCAGAAGATTGATCTACACGGCCACGAAGACGGTCAAACGGTGCTTCGAGCCGCAGGTGGATGGGGGACTGGAGAATTTCATCGACGATATCGAAAAGGAGATCTTCGCGATCAGCGATGATCGGGTGGCAGATACTTCTCAGCCGATCAAGAAATCCGTAGACGATGCGGTTAAACTCGTGCAAAAGCTGATCGCCAAACGTGGCGAGCTGGCAGGATTGTCGTCAGGCTTCGACGATCTCGATAAAATGACCTTCGGCCTCCATCCTCAAGAGATGGTTGTCCTCGCTGCTAGGCCTTCGATGGGAAAAACCAGTTTGGCCCTGAATATTGCCGAGGCAGCGGCGTTGCCCTCAAAGCCAGGCTTGCAGGGTGTAGGAGCCTTGGTATTCAGCCTTGAGATGAGTGCGGAGCAACTGGCTATGCGACTGCTTACCAGCCGGGCTAAAGTTAGCTCACAAAGATTGCGGGAAGGCTTTGTCAACAAAGAGGAGCAGCAAGAATTGGCACGGGCTGCTAAGGAACTTAAGAATGCTCGGCTTTGGATCGACGATTCCGGGCATGTGACCATAAATCAATTGAGAGCCAAGGCGCGGCGTATTTGGGCCCGTAATGAGAATATGGGTTTAATCGTCGTTGATTACCTGCAATTACTTACGGGTACGGATCCCAAAATTCCGCGCGAGCAGCAGATATCGGAAATTTCTCGCGGTTTAAAAACCCTTGCCAAGGAACTCAACGTTCCTGTGATTGTTCTAAGTCAGCTGAACCGTGACTCAGAGAAAGAAAAACGGCAACCGAAACTCTCCGACCTCCGTGAATCCGGATCTATTGAGCAAGACGCCGATGTGGTGTTGCTGCTTGCTAGGCCCAAGGACGCTGGTGACGAGCATTCGGTAGCTGCGGACTCAACCGACCTCATAATCGCCAAGCAGCGTAACGGTCCCGTTGGCGACATCAGATTAACCTTCCACAAAGAATTTACTCGCTTTGAAAACTTCATGGAATAGCCCCTTGAGATGCCTCATCTTTGTCTCTCTTTCGCTTGCTTGCGTTCCAGCCGCGCTTGGTCAGTTAGGGAGAGCCCCAGAGAGTCCGGAGCCGCCGACCATTCGCAGGTTGATTGTCAATTTTACAGGACTCTCGAATGTCAATGAAGAGGTGGCTAGGGCTAACATGTCGCTTCGAGAAGGCGAGCCGTATGATGCTATCGCTATCGACCGCGATATTCGGACGCTCTACCGAACGCAGCTTTTCGAGCACATCGAAGTACGGTTGCAGCCAGTAGGTTCTGACGAGGTCGATCTGTTTTTCGATATTCGACCCAAGTTTCGAATCGCTTCAATCAGTTTCGATGGGAATGAGCGGATTCGCGACCGGCGATTGGAAAGCGAGGTAACAATCTTGCCCAACCAGATCCTCAACGAGCGTCGGGTTAAAGAGGCGGGACAGGCGATTGAAGAGTTTTATCTCAAACGCGGTTTTTCCCAGGCTCGTATTGAATATGAAATTGACCGGAATCCGGCTACAGGTTTCGGCAATGTCATCTACAAGATTCGCGAGGGTGGAAAATACAAGATCAGCAAAGTTAAGTTCACGGGCAACGAGAACATTAAGAGCCGCAAGCTTCGCCGTAACATTAAAACGAAAAAGCGAGGTATCTTTTCGCTTTTCACGGGAGCGGGCCGATTTGACGCGGATCAATTCGATGACGATCTGGAAAAATTGAAGGATCTTTACGTTGAGGAAGGGCATCTGGATATCGACATAGATCCTGCCCGGGTTCGTTTCTCCTATCCTACTAATCGAAAAATGGTGATCGATATAGCTGTCGATGAAGGAAAGGAATATCAAGTTGGCAGTATCGATTTCGAGGGGAACGAGCTCTACAAGGACGATATCCTTCGGTTGATGCTGCGGGTAAAGCCCGGAGATCGCTACCGACCGGAGCGCTTGGATGAAGATCTGGAGCGTATCGAGGATTTTTACGGTCAATTTGGATACATGGAAACTCGAGTTCGATTGACTCGTGTACCCAATGTGACGACCGGTAATATCGATATCGTCTATCAGATTTACGAGAGTGAGAAGTTCCAGGTCGAGTCGATTGAGATAGAAGGGAACACCAAGACCAAAAGCACTGTGGTTATTCGTGAGCTGGCTTTGGGGCCGGGCAGTACCTTTGATAGCGTGCGTATGGATGCGTCGCGAATGCGTCTTGAAAATACCCGTTATTTTGAAGATGTAAATGTTACACCGCAAACGACCCAAATCCCAGGTCGTCGCGACCTGCGGATAACATTTCGGGAGGGTCGTACTGGGAATTTCTCGTTTGGGGCGGGATTTAGCTCCCTAGAGAAGGGGACGTTTTTCATCGAACTAACCCAGTCGAACTTCGACATCTTCAACTGGAGGGGAGCGTTCCAGGGAGATGGGCAGAAATTTCGATTGAGAGCTCAAATCGGGTCACTGTCATCGCAAATCACTCTGGCATTCGAAGAGCCTTGGCTGTTCGAGAAGCGACTCGCAGCTGGATTTACGTTATTCAATACTTCTAGCGGTTTGACTCGCTTGTATGACGTCGAGCAGAAGGGATTCGACGTCTACATTCGTAAGCGATTGATCGAGCTAATCGAAGCGCGGCTTTCCTACTCCCTGGTGGAATTTGGCTTCGATAATTTCGCTCGAGAGTTGGATGGAGTGCAGCGTGAGCAGCTAGAGCAGAGCAATGGTCAGATCTCCAGCTTGAACTTGCTGCTCTTAAGAGACCGCCGCGACCGCATCATAAACACCTTTCGTGGATCACGCTTGGAGTTGGATTTAACGACTGCGGGAGGCCCTTTGGGAGGAAACTTCCAGTACAACAAGATCGAAAGCCGGAATTTGATCCACTTCCCCATCTCGACATGGCATTCGCAAACGATCGGATTCCTGATACGGGCGGGTGTTGTTAAGGAATCCGGGGATAGCGAATTCGTACCGATCGAAGAGCGTTTCTATCTGGGTGGGCCGAATACTTTGCGGGGATTCGAGTTTCGAGACGTCTCCCCAAAATCAGGGCTCGTTCCGCTCGATCCAGAGCTAGCGGATTCTGGCATTGGTCGCCGTCCCTTCGAAATTGGCGGCAAGACCTACGGCATGTTTAGCGCGGAGTACACGATCGGATTTACGGAAGGATTCCATGGAGCGATTTTTTATGACGGTGGATTCGTGAATAAGGCGGCTGGCGATTTTAGCATGGACCGTGTTAAAGCTTTTGGGGAGTACCTGGGAGAGCCAGTTTTGCTGGGCTGGAACAATAGTGGCTGGAACGACAATGTAGGTGTCGGTATAAGGATTTCCGTTATGGGCACGCCTTTAAGGCTCGATTATGCGATTCCTTTGACTACTTCTGGCGACCCAACTTTTGGCGGAAATGACGAAGGAGCCCAATTCAACTTTACATTTGGAGGAAGATTATAGTTGGTAGAACCCCACATTTTCAAATTTATATGAAAACAATAAAATCAATCACCTCTTTTTCAGCTTTGATCTTCGCAGTTGGCTTCGGATCGGTAGCGGCGAGTGCTGAGACCGTGATTCTCACGATCAGCGTCAACGACGCGGCCGAGCGCTTCTACAAAGTCCAGGAGTTCATGAAGGAGATCCAAAATTCTCAAACGCAAGCTCAAGAGCGCGTGGCTAATATAAACGAGGAAGGAAAGGCACTCGAACAAGAGTACCAAGAATTGGTTGAGCAAGCAGGTAGCGATATCCTGACCGAGGAAGCTCGAAATGACGCGAGGGAAGATGCTCGAATCAAGTACCAAGAGATTGCCCAAAAGCAAAATGAACTCAGGCAGTTCGCCGAGAACGTGCAGCGCCAATTGGCTGCTCGGCAAGGCACGCAAATGAGTCTGTTTACTAAGGAGATCATGGAGGTCGTTACAGAAGTGTCCAAGGAACGCAGCGCTTCTCTCGTTCTGGATACGTCAGGCATTTCTCAAAATGGCATGCCGTCCGTTATTTCCTTCGATGAGACCATGGATATAACGCAAGAGGTCATCGACCGGATTAATGCCGATGCTCCACCCGCTGAAGAAGAGGCTGAGGATTAATCATTTTTCCTATTTCTTGAAAACCCTGTCCTAATAAGGCAGGGTTTTTCTATTTCTAAAGTATTAACTGGAGAAGGTTTGTTCTATCCGTTATCCGAGCGAAACCATGCGAGTTGATCTTAGCATTAAAGGCATCAAAGACAGTGCCGACGTTATCGAAGAAGTTGGGTCTTATTCAGGGTCGACTTTGGAAGGAATCGCTACCCTCAAGGAAGCTGTCGTTGGCGATTTGTCCTTCATGAGCGGGTCGAAATACGAGCGGGAGCTAAGCGAGACCAAAGCCTCGGTAATCTTCGTGCCAAAGGAATGCCGACAATCGCCCAAGGATAACCAACTCTTCCTGAGGGTAAAACATCCCAGCCTGATGCTCGCTCGAGCCTGTGAAGCGGTTGCTAGGTCAATGTGGCCTCAAAAGGCGGGCGGGATTCATCCGTCATCGGTGGTCGCCGACTCGGCTCAGGTTCATGAATCGGCGTATATCGGTCCGTTTTGTGCCATTGGCGAGGATGTATGCATTGGTCTGAACACTCGTATTGATCCCGGTTGCGTTGTCGAAGATTCCTCGACTATCGGTGAAAATTGCTGGTTTTCGGCTAATACTAGTATCATGCGGGACTCGAAAATCGGGAGTCGCGTTCGTATACACGCAGGGGTAGTAGTTGGTGCGGATGGTTTCGGATTCGAGTTCAATGGGGAGCGACACGAAAAAGTGCCGCAAATCGGATGGGTTGAAATTGAATCGGATGTGGAGATTGGAGCCAATTCTGCCATCGATCGGGGTCGATTCGGTCCTACTAGGATCGGAGAAGGAACGAAAATCGACAATCATGTTCAGGTTGGACACAACGTGAAAATCGGGAAGCACTGTATCCTGTGCGCTCAAGTAGGAATCGCCGGCAGCACTACGATTGAAGATTTCGTGGTTTTCGGAGGTCGAGCTGGAGCCTCAGGGCACTTGACGATCGGCGAGGGATCCAAGTTGGCGGGATGTTCGGCCGCTTTTACCAATCTGCCGGCAAAAAGCGTGTCGGGCGGCACGCCGGCAATTCCGCTGAACGCCTATCAGCGAATTACCGTCGTGCAGCGTAAGCTCCCAGAGCTTTTTCAGCGAGTAAGACGCTTGGAGTCCCAACTCGGGAAAACCAATTGAATGACAATATGACGATCTCTTCCGAAACCTCTTGCGTCTATCTGTGTCAAAGTCTCAACAAATGGAAAACGAATTAAAGTTCATGAAACGAATACGCTGCGTTGCTTTAGCTGTTATCTCTGTATTTTTCTCTTCTGCCTTAGTTGCCGAAGAGTCGATCGCGAAGGAAGTTGTCATTGACGAGACACCCCTGAATAGGAATTTGAACGGAGGCGTTGTTAGCTATTCGCAATCGCTTTCGAAAATCCGTCCAGCGGTCGTGAATATTTCGTCAAAGCGCGTATTCGATTCTCAAAGACAACTCCCTGAGGATCACCCGTTTTGGCGATTTTTCGGTGAAGGTATGCCGAGGCAGCGAGAAGTTGAGGGTCAGGGAAGTGGAGTTGTTGTATCGGAGAGCGGTTATATCCTGACCAACAATCATGTTGTGGAAAACGCTAGTGAAGTAAGCGTCAGCTTTCAGGATGGACAAGTTTTGGACGCAAAGGTCATCGGCACGGACCCACAGACTGATTTGGCTGTGCTGAAAGTGGAAGGTGATGTATCCTTTCCATTCGCTATTATGGCAGACAGCGAGCAGATAGAAGTTGGCGATGTTGTATTCGCCATTGGAAACCCGTTGGGTGTTGGGCAAACTGTCACAATGGGAATTGTTTCCGCTAAAGGAAGGAACGACTTAAATATGATTCGAGACGGCTTCGAGAATTTCATTCAAACGGACGCTTCCATTAACCAGGGAAATTCGGGAGGAGCTCTTGTAGATGCCCAAGGGAGATTAATTGGCATCAATGCCATGATCCTTACCGATGGACGTAGTACGGGAAACATTGGTATCGGTTTCGCGATTCCCACGGCTTTGGCCCATAACGTTATGTTGAGCCTGGTGGAAGACGGGTCCGTGTCGCGAGGGTTTCTAGGGGTAGGTATCCAGGATTTGGATAAGGATTTAGTTGAAGCCATGGGACTTGGGGACGCGATAGGGGCTCTCGTTAATGGCGTTTCCCCAGATTCGCCGGCGGATATAGCTGGATTGAAGGCCGGAGATATCCTAGTCAAAGTAGACGATGAAGAAGTCGCGTCAGCCACGGATCTCCGACTCAAAATAGCTTCTAAAGCTCCTGAAAGCCTAGTGGATTTAACCGTTTATCGAGACAAGAAGTACTTCAAAACGGAAGCGAAGCTGGTAGAGCGACGAACCGATGGACGTTTCGTTATCGGAAGTCGGAATACGGAACTTTTGGATGGAGTCGAAGCTGAGCCGATTTCAGAAGATTTGCGGCGCCAATTCCAAATCGACGATAAAGCTGTAAGCGGTTTGGTGATATTAAGCGTGTCTCCAGATAGTCCATACGATAGACAGTTGACGGCTGGTATGGTGATCGAGAAAAT
>DKNL01000269.1 GCA_002474325.1 Opitutales bacterium UBA7389 | reverse complement strand
CGAGCCAGATCGATTTGGGCCTTTCCAATCAGAGGTCTGGCGATCGACGTTCCCAGAAAGTACTGACCCTCGTATATCGCATTTGCCCGCATGATGGGATAGATAAAATCGGCGGCGAACTCTTCCACCAAATCGAGCGTGTAATGCTCACTCGCACCCGTAGCTTTCGCCTTCTCTTCCAAGCCTTCCAGCTCTTCTTCTTGGCCAACATCCGCCGCGAAGGTGACAACTTCTGCACTGTAGTGATCCTTCAACCACCGGACAAGGACCGACGTATCGAGTCCACCTGAATAGGCTAGTACGATTTTCATTAGAGAATAACTTTTGATTTATTAACCACTAATCTCACAAATTCACACGAACATTTTTTAAATCTTAATTTCAACTATTTTGTATCGAATCGCGGTCCACGCAAAGCGGGACTAAGCCTACAAACTAGAAATCTCATCACGCTTTAATGCCCTGGGCCAGCACTGCCATGATCGATTTTTGGGTATGAAGCCGATTCTCGGCTTGATCGAAAATGATCGATTGGTCCCCATAGAGAACCTCTTCCTGTACCTCCATCCCCTTGTATGCAGGAAGGTCGTGCATGAATAGAGCGTCATGCTTGCCCAACTTCATTAAATCCTTGGTTACCGAGAATGGCTTCATGACTTCAATGCGCTCAGCAGACTCTTCTTCCTGCCCCATGCTCACCCAAGTATCCGTATAGAGCACGTCGGCATCGCGAGCCGCCTCCTCGGGATCGCTGGTGAACTGGTAGCTTGGAGCATGTCCCGATTTTTGGAGCAACTCCTGGATTTCGTCGCCCGGGGCGTAGTCCGGCGGTCCCGCTAAAACGAGCTCCATTTGAAACAAGGCTGCTCCCAATATCCAAGAGTTGGCGATGTTGTTAGCCGTATCTCCGAAGTAGGCGATTTTCTTGCCCTTTAGAGATTCCATCAAATCTCCCCCATCCGACCATTTCTCAGCCATGGAGAACGCATCGGTAAAGGTCTGGCACGGATGTAGCAGGTCGGTCAGAGCATTGACAACTGGTATCGTTCCCATTTGGGCCAGCTCTTCCAATTCGCTGTGTTCGTATGTTCGCACGATTAAGCCGTGCACGAATCGCGATAGCACGTTCGCGGTGTCGTATATCGATTCTCCCCGGCCTAACTGTATATCATTCTTGTTTAGGAAAATCGGATGCCCGCCCAGCTCGTAGATTCCAACGTCAAAGGAAACGCGTGTACGCGTACTAGACTTGGAAAAGATCATCGCCCAGGTCTGTCCTTTCAATGATGGAGGTGTATGGCGGCCACGGCCTTGCTTGAAACTCCTAGCCAAAGCGAATACTTCCCTCGCTTGGTGCGGAGCAAAATCGGTTTCTTTCAAAAAGTGGGCCATTATATTTAGTTTTCTAAAGCCAGTGTTTTTAATTAAGCGCCCTGAGTTTTGGGCAGCGTTGACGTCCGGTTTTCAACTACGCTCTCAAATATACCGAGCGCTTCATCGAAGTCGTCTTTCATCGCGGTCAGAGCCGGCATGAATCGAATCACGTTGGATCCAGCCGGTGGGACAATGAGACCATTGTCTCTTAGTTGAGTGACCACTTCGGCTGGGGATTCAGCGATTTGAATGCCAATCATGAAACCAAGTCCTCTCACATCCGAAATGTAATGCGGATATTTCGACCTCAGTTCAGACAATCGCTGCATGACATAGGTTCCATTATCTATGACATTCTCCAGAAGGCCTTCATCTTCGATCGTCTCTATAACCGTCAAAGCGGCAGCGGAAATCAAGGGGGTTCCACCGAACGTAGTGCCGTGACTGCCAGGCCTGAAAAGCTCTGCGTATTGGTCGCTCACCCAAACTCCACCGATGGGGGCTCCACCTCCCAAGCCCTTGGCGATTCCAATGGCGTCTGGCTCTACTCCCGCATGTTCGAAAGCGAAGAAGCGTCCAGTCCGACCAATCCCGCACTGGACTTCGTCAATCATGAGCAAGACCTCCCTTTCCGAACAAAGGCTGCACAAATCTTTCAAAAACGGTTTCTCCGCTGGATAAATTCCCCCTTCTCCCTGTATCGTTTCGATAAAGACAGCAGCAGTATTCTCGTCTATGGCCGCAGCAAAACTATCGATGTCATTTAGCTCAGCAAAAGCGAAGCCATCAACCAGCGGGGAGAATCCATGGCGAACATTCTCCTTGGGTGTCGCGCTCATGCCCCCGAATGTCCGACCATGAAAAGCATTCTTGGCGCAAACCACTTTGTACTGCTTTCCATTCTGGCCAGACTTATGGCAGCCATAGAGCCGCGCTAATTTGATCAGAGTCTCGTTCGCTTCAGCACCACTATTGCAGAAGAACACTTTTCCATTGCCACCTGCCTTCTCATTTAGCTTAGCAGCCAACCGAGCCTGCATCTCATTGCGATAGAGATTGCTGACGCATATAAGTTCGTTTGCCTGTTCCTGGATAGCAGTGACTAGTTTCGGATGGCAATGCCCCAAGCTGGTAACAGCAATGCCCGAACAGAAATCTAGATACTCTTTCCCCAAATCATCCCAAAGACGCAAACCACGGCCACGAACAAAAGTGATAGGCGGCATTCCGTAATTGCCGAGTACATTATCTTTGTAGAGCTGCTCAGTATTCGTATTCGCCTTCATGATATATAAACAAATTCTGGATAACTCCTTCTCTCCCGCTATTAGTG
>DKNL01000010.1 GCA_002474325.1 Opitutales bacterium UBA7389 | reverse complement strand
TTGACATGACCGGGCTCTTCATTTCGCGGGGCCCTGTCGTGCAGGTTAAGGATTCCTACGACAAAGTATTGGCTCGTTCGGATCGCAATCCGAAAGTCGTCTACAACGGGCCTCTCGCCGTCCTTACTTCGCGCCACAGTGCTTCAGCGTCCGAAATTGTCGCCGGAGCCCTGCAAAACTATGGACGAGCCTTGGTAATCGGAAATGACAGTACTCACGGCAAAGGTACCGTACAGCAAGTTTTGCCTCTTCAGGACTACGTTCTGCGGACATATAATTCCCAAAACAAGGCCGGCGCTGCTAAGCTAACTATTCAAAAATACTACTTGCCTAACGGGTTTTCGGTTCAGCGTAAAGGCGTTGTATCCGATATATCACTACCTTCGGTAGCCGATATCACAGCCGTGAGCGAAGCCGATCTGGATAATGCCTTGCCATGGGATTACATCAAGCCCGCACGATTTTTCGTGGAGATGACCCTAAAAAAGCTGTTCGTCGACACGCTCAAAACGCAAAGCGAAAGCAGACGAATAAGACTGGAGGAATTCGATTTTCTCCGTGAACGTATCGACTGGTATCGTGATCGCGATGCGCAGAAGACGATTTCCCTCAATTTAGAGGAACGAAAGCGAATGATGGATGAAGATCAGGAATTTATCGACGCCATGGAAGATCGTCAGCGAGTTCTAGCGGAACTAAACTTCGAATCCTCAGAAATCAAACTCGACGCAGTTCTCGCTGAAGACGCGGAGAACGCTGAGGAAGAAGCTTCACCCGAGCTTTCTCAAAGCGATTCCGCTCCCACTGACAGCGACAGCGAGCTGGCCTCCAACAACGATCTTACAGTAGATAAAGAGACGGATGTAGAGGCTGTAAACGATAACGAAGAGGAAGAACCCGTCCCAGACTTCGATATTCAACTACGGGAAGCACTTCGCATAATGGTAGACGCTGTAGAGACATCGCCAAATACCAATGACTGGAAACAACCAGCATTGCCATTGGCATCCTCCAAATCGCGGTTCAACAAGTTGCTCAACTAGAGTTTTGCTTAAAGAGTAGAGGCATATCGGGGGTTAAATGCACATTCCCGTGATGGCGGAATCGAACTCCGCCTCTCTCAGCTTTCGGTGGGGGGATTTCGTGTTGTTCGACAAACCAATGGGTAGTGCTGACGATTCCTGGTCAGCCGAAGCCACAGTTCTAGGGCGGCTACTTAAGGATAAGCAGCCCTATCAATTAGCCTATTTTGAAAAATAAATGCGTTACTTCTATGTGTGATCATCGATCAGGCAGGGCGATAAGCGAAACTTACTCGACGCCTATTTCACCGCGTGGATGAAGCGAGAGCGATCTGCCCAATCCAAGATTCCTTCGAAGGATTGATACCCGGCATTCGAACAAGCGTCGAGCAGTTGTTCGTGCTGGTCGACCCCAGTCTCTAGCCAAAGCGATCCCGAGGGTTCAAGGTACTCGATAGATTCGCTTATTATTCTCAAGGCATCCTCCATCCCATCATTTCCCGAAAGCAACGCCGATGTTGGCTCGAAATCTCTAACTTCTGGCTCTGCAGTCTCCAATTCTGAATCCGTCAAATAGGGAGGATTGGATACGACTAATCTGAAGGGACCCTTTTCCTTCAATGATTCAAACCAATGAGATCGAACCAGTTCAATTCGATTTTGCAAGCCGTTCCCCAAAGCATTCTCCTCGGCCAGTTCCAAGGCATCTTGACTCGCATCGGTCGCGACAATTTTAGAGTAGGGAAAACGCTTAGCCAAAGCAAAAGCTATGGCTCCTGTACCCGTACCCAGATCTAAAATACTGAACATTTCATCAATCTTGGGACCAAGATCCACGATATAGTCAATCAGCTGCTCAGTTTCAGGCCGAGGAATGAGAGCCCGCTGGTCGCACTTGATAAGCAGGTCATGAAATTGGGTCTCGCCCACTATATATTGCAAAGGTTCGCGCTTTCCCCTGCGCGAAACGAGATCACGCATCAGGTCCAACTCCGCTGGCTGCAACGGTCGGTCGAATTGCATATAAAGCTCCATTCGCCCGATATTGAGAGCGTGGGCAGCCAGCCATTCCGCATTTAATCTTGGACTTTCGACCGACTTGCGCTCCAGGAAATCCGCGCTTTTCTGCACGACATCCAATACTGTCAGACGATCGCCCATTTTCGCTACGATTGGGCCTTGGCAGTAATTAACGCTTCAATCTTCAACTTCTGGTCTTCTGCTTGCAAAGCTTCGATTACCTCGTCCAGTTCCCCTTCCATCACCTGAGTCAGGCTGTGAATAGTTAGTCCGATCCGATGATCCGTCAGTCGGCTTTGCGGGAAATTGTAGGTTCTTATCCTCTCGCTTCTATCGCCAGTTCCCACCTGCTTCTTTCGATTTTCCGCGTATTTAGCCCGCTCTTCCTCTTTTTTGGACTGCAAGAGCCGTGATCGCAATACGGTCATGGCTTTGGCCTTGTTTTTAATTTGCGAGCGCTCGTCAGCGCAATTCACGATAATTCCCGTAGGCTTGTGAAGTATCTGGACGGCTGAATCAGTCGTATTCACTCCTTGGCCGCCAGGCCCACTTGCCCTCGTAACCGTGATCTCAAGTTCCTGAGGATCTATTTGAACGTCCACTTCCTCTGCTTCAGGAAGAACAGCAACTGTCACTGTCGATGTATGAATGCGTCCTTGGGATTCCGTTTCCGGAACGCGTTGCACTCGATGCACCCCGCTTTCGAATTTCATCTGTTTGTAAGCCTCCTCGCCCCGGATTAAAAAAGCTACTTCCTTGAATCCACTGATTCCGCTTTCGCTAGAACCCAGATGCTCTAACACCCAAACGCGCCGCTCAGCCAACCTGCCATACATCCTAAAAAGGTCCCCAGCAAATAGAGAGGCCTCATCGCCCCCGGCACCAGCCCGAATTTCCACAATCGTGTTACGCGAATCCGAATCCTCCGGAGGAATCATGGAAACCAGAATCTTTTGCTCCAGCCTTTCGATTTCCGCCTCCAGATCCGGGAGCTCCTCCTCCGCTAATTCTTTCAGCTCTTCATCGCCTTCATCGTCCTCCAGCAACTCTCGATGCTCGGCCAATGCCGATTTCGCTCCACCCAATGCATCGTAGTCTTCGATCAACTGCCTCAACTTCAATTGTTCTCGGGACAGCGATGCCGAACGACGGGCATCGTTGAAAAAGTCGGGCTGATTCATCAGTTCGTCGATTTCTTCAATCCGTTTTTTGAAAGGTGAAATGTCCGGAAGCTCTATTGCCATGTGAAAGCAAGGAGCAATGTCGCGTCGTTTGGGAAACTGCAAATCGAATTTAACGGCGGGGCAGATTGCCATTGCAGTGCAAGGCGCTTCCTCTTTGCTAATGAACATGTCGCAAGGACTGTTCACTCAAAACAGAATCGCTCTCATCTGAGATTTCGACAAAACGCTCATTTCCGGCTACATGCAACAGCCCATATTCGAGCACCACAAAGTCTACGTACGAAATCGAGGTCAATAAGGTCTCCAACAAAGAACATGGTATCGATGTGAATGCCAAGATGGTTCATAAAGATCGTCGGATACCTTTTTAGAATATGATCTACATCGCTGATGGTCCCAGCGATGTGCCTGGCTTTTCGATAGTCCGCAAAATCGGCGGCAAAGCCTATGGAGTTTACAAACCCAGCAACGATGCCGAATTTGCTCAAAACCAATTGCTCCTGCAAACCAATCGCATTCATGCCTATGCCCCAGCTCACAATGGAAGTGAGTCCAACACCTCGATCTGGCTTCGCCTCTACACGCGAAAGATTTGCGACCGAATTGTGGGCGATAGGGAATTGAATTTCGCTAAGCGGATTTCCAGCGCTCCAAAACACCTAGAAGACGAGGCTCAGGCATCCAAGAACGGCCTAGAACAAGAGTTACAGGGAGACACTAATCAACCCCCCGACCTAATCGCTCTATCATTCGATAGCAAGACTCTCAGCGATTCGCTATCGCCAATTGAATCGAGAAATACTTGAAATTGACATCGCTCTTATCTAACTGCATCGCCCTTTATCTAACTCACTCTATGCCACAAAAGCTCCTTCAAGCCATGAGTCGGTTAAACCACTAGAAATCTAATCTTTAATTGGAACTTGATCTTGCTGCGGGAATCTATTTTCACAACCTAATTAACAAGAATAAATCCACCTATGGTTGCTGTAGAAAATCTAGTTAAAGACTATGGTGACTTGCGAGCTGTAGACGGTGTATCCTTTCAGGTCAAGAAAGGCGATATACTCGGCTTCCTCGGTCCTAACGGGGCCGGCAAGTCCACCACGATGAAGATGATAACCGGCTTTTTGTCGCCTACATCGGGAACCGCTTCTGTCGATGGTTTCGATATCCGCAAGCATCCGCTCGAGGCTAAAAGCCGAATCGGCTACCTGCCCGAAAGCAGTCCCGCGTATCCAGAAATGACTGTTGTCGAATTCCTCTCGTACGTTGCGGAGACGCGCGGTTTTCGATCGAAAGACGAAGTCCACAAACGCCTGAGCGACGTCATCGTCAAATGCCACCTACAAACGGTGCAAAGCCAGTCGATCGAAACGCTCTCCAAAGGATATCGGCAACGCGTTGGCGTCGCCCAATCTATTCTTCATGATCCCCCAGTGCTAATCCTGGATGAACCGACTGATGGTCTGGATCCCAACCAAAAGCACGAAGTGAGAAAGCTAATCAAGGCTATGGCCGAAGACAAGGCTATCGTTTTATCGACTCATATACTCGAAGAAGTCGAAGCGATCTGCAATCGAATCATCGTCATCGATCAAGGCCGGGTTCGCGTTGACGAGACGCCTGATGAATTCAAGGCCCGCAAGCCAGGCTCCTCGATCGATGAAATCTTTCGCGAAATAACCAGCAGCAAAGCTTACGCATGAACCAATTACTTCCTGTATTCAAAAAAGAGTTTTTCGGCTACTTTCGCTCGCCCGTGGGCTACGTGATTCTGGCCGTTTTCCATATCGTAATCATCGGTCTCACTATATTCGCCGGCTACTATGAGAGCAATCAGGCTAGCCTCGATACGCTTTGGACCTTCCTGCCCTGGGCTTTCCTGATTTTCATCCCGGCAACGGGGATGAGACTGTGGGCGGAGGAGGAAAGATCCGGCAGTATCGAGCTTCTCTTTACCCTGCCGATTCCTCCCATGGCCGCTGTACTCGGAAAGTTTCTGGCCGCCTGGGCTTTCATCGGAATCGCTCTCACCTTGACCTTTTCGCTGGCCTTAACGACGAGCTATTTGGGCAACCCAGATTGGGGCATTATGTTCTCCGGCT
Organism: Opitutales bacterium UBA7389; assembly: GCA_002474325.1. Lineage (GTDB taxonomy): Bacteria > Verrucomicrobiota > Verrucomicrobiia > Opitutales > Opitutaceae > Pelagisphaera. The sequence goes on along the minus strand of DKNL01000010.1, from coordinate 6,748 downwards.
ATTTCGGCTCCGTACTGATGTCCGCAGCCTACCTGGCAATAAGTTCGGTTTGCTCAGCTCTGACGAAGAACCAGGTAATCGCCTTCGTAATCAGCGTCCTCATCTGTTTTCTGGCTACCTTGTTCGGTTCCCAGATTCTGATCGCATTACTCGAAAGCATCGCTCCTGCTGGACTAATCGATTTTCTCGGTAATTTCAGTTTTCTAGCGCATTATCAAACCATGACCCGGGGATTGATCGAGCTGAGCGCCGTTTCGTTCTTCATTACTCTGACCACCGCTTTCCTAGCGATCAACGTGGTCATACTCGAAAAGTAGAAAGGGAAAGCATAAAAAATGAGCCTCAGAAAAAAGCTTCACACGACTCTTCTCATACTCGTTAATTTTCTTCTGCTCCACTATATTATATCATCGCCGCCCATACGGTTTGACATGACCGCAGAAAATGCATTCACGCTTTCCAAAAGCGCCAAATCGCTGCTCGCTAAAGTGGAAGAGCCTATTCGATTCGATTTCTATAAAACGAAATCCTTTGAGGGGGTTTCCCCGCAAATCAGGATGCACATACAGAATTTCGGCAATCGCGTCGAACAACTTCTACGTCAATTCGAGCGGGCTTCTGAAGGAAAAATCATTCTTGATATCATCGATCCGCAACCAGACACTTCCGAAGAGGAAAACGCGATAGCTGCGGGCGTTAACGGCCAAAACTTGCCCAACGGAGACCGCATATTCCTCGGCTTGGTTATCAGCCAAGGCGATTCCGAACACGCGATCCCTTTCTTCGATTGGAATAAGGAAGGTTCAATCGAATACGATATCGCCAAGGCTGTCCATGAGGCTCAACAGCTTTCCAAGCCCAAACTCGGTCTCGTAACCAGCCTGCCCTTGAAAGCACCCCCCGCCCTAATGATGCCGGGCCAACCGCAACAAGAGGATCAGTACATCATCACAGAGTTGGAGAGCAGCTTCGATGTCGAAGTTATCGAACCAACGGCAACGGAACTTCCCATGGACTTGGACATGCTGGCCGTAATCCACCCAATCGGTATAAACGAAACTCTGTTGTACGACATTGACCAGATGATCCTATCTGGAAAGCCTATGCTACTCGCTGTCGATCCGTCATCTGTTTTCTTCCGAAGCCAGCAACAAGGTCAAATGGGGATGATGGGGCGTCCCAATCCAAATACGTCCAGCGATTTTCAACGTTTCTTCTCGTCTTGGGGAATTGAGTACTCGCCAGGAGACGCCGTGGCCGACCCAAATATTGCCTACACGCAACAAGGGTCCATGCAGCCCGCGTGGCTCATCTTCCGGGAAGAAAATATGAGCCAAGATTTTCTGCCTGCCGCGGAGCTCGATGCCGTCCTACTGTTGGAGCCTGGCTCTATCAGCCTCAAGGACGAATCGGAACTAAATTTCGAACCCATTCTCGAGACGACGGATGCCGCTGGGACCGTAAATGGGATGATGCTCCAATTCGTCCAGCAAGGAGCCCTTCTCAACCAAATGCAAACCGATGGACAAAGCAAGATCGTGGCTGGCGTGCTGAGGGGCGAGTTCACTACCGCGTTCCCAAATGGGAAGCCGATCAACCCTGCCGAAGCGGAGGCCTACGAAGATGAATCATCTGAAAATCTAGATTCCGAGCAACTGTACACAGGCGAAAGTAATGTATTCATAATCGCCGATACGGATTGGGCCCTAGATCAATTTTCCATTCGTCGCCAAAATTTCCTTGGGATGATGACTATACAGACCATCAATGACAACCTCGCGATGGGAACGAATATCGTCGAGTTTCTCGGCGGCAGCCAAGACCTTATTGGAATTCGCAGCAAAGGCGAGGAAACGAGGATCTTCGATCGAGTCCAAGCGCTAGAAGTCGAAGCCCAGAAACAATACCAGATTAAGTTGCAGGAAGTAGAAGACCGGATTTCCGAAGTGAACCAGGAGATTCAGCAGCTCGCAACTCAACAGCAAGGAACTGGCTTGATTGTCGCCGGCCCTGAGCTCTCAGAAGCCCTGCAACGTCTTCGCGAAAACGAGGTTACTCTTCGAGCGGAACGCCGCGTCATCCGTCGCGAGCTGCGTAAGGATATCGACGCTCTTAAATGGAAGCTCGTGTCATTAAACATCGCATACTCACCCATCGGTTTGGCCATTTTCGGCCTTCTCTTCTATCGTATGCGGAAAAATAAGGCACTTTAGGAGGAAATATGAATATCAAGAATCTGTACATCAGTGCGGGCGTTCTCGCTGTCTTCGCTATAGCCACTAGCCTATTTAAGAGATCCGATAGTGCTCCCCTACTTGACGACCGGGTGGGAACAGCTTTAGTCGACCCAACGGCCCTCCGAGATACCGTTAAAATCGTAATCGAGATGGAAGACGAAACGCTTAGTTTCGCTAACCAAGGCAAATCCAGCCTATGGGTTCTCGAATCGCGCTTTGATCTGCCAACCAGTTACGATCGTATATCAGAATTAGCCCAAAATGTATCCGAAGCGAAACTTCAGCGACTGGTAAGCGAAAATCCCGATCGAATCGCTAAGCTTGGATTCGAAACAGGCGAGCGTATTCGATTTGTCGACAAGCTCGGGAATGATATCGTTGCGTTTCAGCTTGGCAAAGAAACTGAGAATGGAAGGCAATTCATGCGTTACGAAGGTGAAGGAAAGGCCTTCCTAGTGGATACGACCTTCTTTATAAATTCCAGCTTGGATTCGTGGCTGGAAAAAAAGCTGGTCGATTTCGAAGCTGATGATGTCACGGCGATCGAGGCCACGCTCCAGAATGGCGACCAAATCAATGTTATCCGTGGAAACGCAGATTCGGAATGGGAAACAGGTGACGCGCTGCCTGAGGGCAAAATCCTTAATCAATCTTCCATCGGGCAAATTGCCTCCCGCTTATCAGATCTCACCTTCACGGCAACCGCTGAAATCGACGATGAAAACGTGGTTGCCGCGGAAAAAAACAGCCATCAGTTCACGCTGAAACTGAACAGCGGGGATAGCTACGAGTATTCAATTGGCCGCCAACCAGAGGTCAAAATCGAGAAAGAGCTTCGGAAGGAAGGTGAAAATGGCGAGACGACCGCAGAAATCGAGGAGGAAGTGCTTACTCCTGAAGGGCCCGTCTACTACTTTATCACCTCCTCCGAAAGCGAAGATCCAGTAAACGCCTACATGGCACGGGCTGCCTTCGAGGCAAGCTCCTATCAATTCACGAGCTTACCGGATACGCTGGACAAACTCCTTTCCGAAGCTCCTGAGCCGGAAGAAGTGCCCACACCGCTTGCCGCGGTTCCCGAAGACGAACCGGCTCCTTAAAAAGGTAACTTTTCATTCCGAGCGACCTACCGTAGCAACTTTCAATCCGCGGCTGGCTATTTTTTAGTTATTGCGTCGCCTTCGCGAACAAATCGCTTCACTGCCAAAACACACGGTTTCTATTCAAAAAGCCAACGCTTTGGCCTTTTCATACTCGACCATCGCTTCGTCTACATAAGCGTGAAGAACATCCAAGCGTTCCTGAGAAGTTGGATGGGTCGAGTTGTAGGGCTGGCTACCCGCCGCACCTATGATTTTTTCCATTTTGCCCATCACCGAAATCGCTGCATTCGGATCGAACCCAGCCCTGGCCATATACATCATGCCAATGCGATCCGCTTCCACTTCCTTCGCTCTATCCCAAGCTGCTAGTTGACCACTCATCGATGGCGCGATATGCACCATCCCTCCCGTCGCAATGGCCGTTCCCAACGACGAAATTCCAGATCCCGCCTTTAAAATGCCGGCTTGAGACATTCTCTCGTGAGTATGACGAGCCGTTACATGGGCAATCTCATGGGCTATGACCGAGGCTAACTCATCTTGCGTCTCCACTATATCGAACAAGCCCGACATCACTCCCACTTTGCCTCCGGGCATTGCGAAGGCGTTCACTTGGCCTGGGGCGTCAAATACGATGAATTCCCATTCCGCCAGGGGCATATCCCAAAACACTTGCTGAGAAATGCGATCAGATACTTCCAGCACCCAATCGTTCATCCGGGGATCCTGGGAAATCTTCATCTGACCTTTCATCTGCTCGAATGCCGCTTTGGTCATTTTCACCACTTCGGAATCGGACATCAAATTTATTTGCTTCCGTCCGGTTACCGGTACGGTACTACAACTGGTAACCAGCATAAAAGTTAGCAAAATGACGGTTACAGTATTAAATAATCTTTTGGTGTCCATGATTCGCAAGTGTTCCTCGTTTACAAGTATACGAAGCGATCCTGATATAGGATTATTAAACTTACGCTATGACCAACAATATGCAACTGAGATCCCACCATTCATCGAACTTCTACTCACATTTAGATGAATCTAAAAGCTTTTCAAAATCGTAGCTTTAACCCCGCATGCTTTACAATTAGCCCTTACTCGGGCAATCTCTCAACCTGCCTAGCGATTTTCGGAATTCATCCGCACAAATAAAAGGAACAACAGAGACTAAATTTCATCACATAAATCAACCATGTCGGACATAGAGGATAGCTATCAAAATCCGAGAAAACATCGCGTAATCCACTGGAATCCTGAAGATGAGGAAGCGGCCGAAAGAGCCCGGTCAACTAGGCGGAAGATGGTCACTTTCGGAGTTACGTCCGGCATTTTTTTCGTGGCGATTATCGCTACCCTGATTCTCTGGAAGAACCCGGACGAGGATGCCAAAGCCCTAGCTGACAGACTTGGAATCACCGAAGAAGCTGTGCCCGAGCGAAATTTCCAAGAAGCCTTCGCATCGCGTTCGAAAGCGGATTTGGAAATGGAAACGGCCCAGATCGGTTTGGAAAAAATACGCCAAATGCGGGTAAACCACGCCGTTTTGACAACCAAGCTCGTCGCTATAGAACGCGAATTCCTGCAAGCCGAAGAATTGATGGGAAGAAACGCCTACGAACGAGCCCATGAACTCTTTCTTAGTGTCAACGAACAGGCCGAGGAGTTTTCCAATCTCGTGGAAGCGAAAATCGCTACGCAGGAGATGTACGACAATTTCCTTATCAGAGTAGACGAATTAAAGCCTTCTAAACACCTTAATCCGGAAGCCTACGATGCCGCCTTCGAGGCCGCCAGTGCCGGGAAACAATTCCTTTCAGAGGGATCATTCACTGCTTCCGAATCGAAGCTAACCGAAGCAACGGAGAAGCTTCAGGAAATCGAAAACTCCATCAATAGTTTCATTAGAGAGAACTCGGCCATGGGCCATCGCTACATAGCCCTCGGAGAAGGCACTAAAGCGGTTGAGGCTTTCATCAACCTACTCACTGTCGATCCGCAAAACGAAGACGCTATCATCCAGATCGAGAGAGCCAAAAACGCTGATAAGGTTTTCGAACTTTTGACCAATGCAGAGTCACTGGAACGGAGTGATGCCTTTGAGGATGCTCTTCAGAACTATCAGGAAGCGTTCAATATCGATGCCAAGTCTGCCAAGGCTCAAAATAGCCTATCGCGCGTGCGTCGCAAAATTGAAAACCGGGACTTCAACAAGCATCTGTCCATTGCTCAAAATGCTGAACAGGCAGGGCGTTACGACGAGGCGATCGAACACTTCCAAATCGCTCTAACCGTTTTCCCGGATCGCAAAGGACTGGCCGATGCTATCTCTAAGGCCAGAGAGGACAAACGCCGTACCGACATAACCCGCTTAATCACTAAAGCCTACGCTCTCGAAACGGATAATCGCGACTGGGAAGGGGCTCGTGAAATTTATCAGCAGCTCTACGAAATGGAGCCGAATTTGCAAGAGGCCAAAGACGGTCTACTGAGAACTGGCAAAGTCATTCGTAGCCTACTACGCTACGAAAAATATCTGGAGATCTCTACAATCGAAGCCCAACGATTGGAATTTGACCAAGCTCGTATGTCTTTCGACCAAGCGATGCAGTCGAAACCTGAATACTTGCCCCTTTCTGACGATACAAAGCGCCTTCAGCAGCATCTGATAACGCAAAGCCAGCCCGTACCCGTTCTGTTCGTTTCAGACATGGCAACTTGGGTGAGCGTGCAAGGGCCCACCGCAAGAAAGCCCACAAAACTAAAGGAAACGAACATCAATCTGCGGCCTGGCAAGTACCGGGTTATCGGCCGCAAGAAGGGCTACGAAGACGTTCAATTCCAGCTAATAATCCGCGGGGGGGTCCCTCAATCTCCACTAACTGTCATTTGCAACGAGAAGCTCTAAATCCGCTCAAAGTACCCTTCATGAAACCAAATCGTCTAAATCTCACTTTGACTGCCCTGCTTGGTGCCTACAGCCTCATGCTCGCAACCGTCCAAGCTCAGTTCGACCCGGACGTCGGAATCTTCGATGCCGAGGCCAATGGAGCTGGCCCCAATAGTGGAAGCAATCAGCGGAGCAGCCGAGGTGGGCCCATGATTACCACCGGGGGTATACCGATCGGCGGTAGCGTTTCCGTTCTCGATGAGTCCAGTCTGCCGCCAATGGGAACGATAAACATACCTGACGGCACTAGTTTGAACATCCCCGTAAATTTGCCTGGAATGCCCGGAGGTATGTCCGGTAGATCGTCGGGCTCTTCAGGCAGCAGCGGGATGCCCATTCCAATGGGAGGAGGCTCTAATGGAGGAGGAGGCTCTAGCAGTTCGGGAATGCCTCCTATGGGCGGATCAAGTGGAAGCAAGGGGCAATCGGGTCAAAGTAGCCAGGGGATGCCGCCAATGGGA
>DKNL01000081.1 GCA_002474325.1 Opitutales bacterium UBA7389 | reverse complement strand
AATGTGCCATTCAATCCGGCAAGCTGAAGGCCATGAGTATTCCGCCATGGACGGGCTTCTTTTTGGCCCCCCCGCAAGATATGATCACGTACTGTTTCCCATCGATGGCATAGACGCTTGGCGTGGCGTTTCCATCAAAGGGCAAGTCGTGCTCCCATAGCATGTCGCCTGTGTCTTTATCGAAAGCCCGGATCTTACCATCATTCGTAGCTCCAATGAAGATCAAGCCGCCTGCTGTGACCACAGGACCGCCGTAGTTTTCCGTACCCGTAATTGGGATACCGCGTTTGGTGAGCTCCGGAACTTCACCAAGAGGTACTTTCCATTTGACTTCACCAGTATTCAAATCCACGGCATTGAGCGTGCCCCACGGCGGCTTGATAGCCGGGTACCCTTCATCGTCGAACCATCTTTGGAATCCTCGGAAGACGTAAGGGGGAATGTCATCCCGTCTCGTTCGATTACTCGGCGGCGTCTCGATACCATAGAGAAAGTCGACGATATCCTTTTGGTCGTTTTGCGAAAGCCGATCGAATGACGGCATGCGTCCGCCTCCATTGAGAATGAAATGCATGACAACTTCTCGCGTTAAACGCTCGCCAACGTCTGCCAGGGCGGGAAAGCCCCCGGAAGGGTTCCCCGACCGGTCTAGTCCATGACAGGCCGCGCAATGAGCCCGATAAAGCAGCTCGCCCGAAGATAGCGGTCTTCCATCAGTTTGCCGCGTTGGAATGAGTTGATAGAACCAAGGCATCTCGTTAACATTGACGTAAAGGATACCATCGGGATCGGCTGCGGAACCACCCCACTCCATCCCGCCATCGTATCCAGGAAACATGACAACGGGATCCAAGCTAGGGGGCGGGAAGGGACCAAAGTTTCCCGATTGAGCAAGGACGTCCTTTCCTATCAATTCCGCCTTCGGTGAGATATTCGTTATATCGTTCTCTGTGTAACGCTGCCGGATGAGTGGCGGCGGTTTAACCTGAAACGGCTGCGTAGGCCAGGCCTTCACTCCCGGGATCCGGGATTCGGCGGTGGGTCGCTCTTCGATCGGCCAAAGAGGCTCTCCCGTAACACGATCGAAGACAAAGAGCCGCCCCATCTTGGTGCCTTGAGCCACGATATCGCGCTCTTTCCCTTCGTGCATTACCGTTAATAATGTCGGCGGCTGCGGCAGGTCGAGATCCCAAAGGTCGTGATGAACCAACTGGTGATGCCAAATACGTTCACCTGTATCCGCATCCAAAGCCACAACACTGTTGGCGAACAGATTCTCCCCGTACCGCTCGCCTCCATAAAAGTCCGGTCCTGCGGTTTCGGTTGAGATGTACACGATGCCGCGCTCGGTGTCGATAGCCAGCCCCGACCAATCCGAAGCGCCTCCCGTTTTTCCCAAGTAGCCCTCCGGCCAGGTTTCCGAGCCGAATTCGCCCGGTCGCGGCAATGTATGGAAAATCCACCTGCGATCGCCGGTACGGGCATCGAAGGCCCTCACAGCACCCGGAACACTTTCCGCTACGTTCGCTCCGATGATAATCATGTCCCGATATACGTATCCCGGCGTATTCAAGTATACTCCTGGAACCCCTTCGGCATCCATATTCTCACCGAGATGGATCGAACCCTCCATTCCGAAAGAAGTAACCAATTTTCCATTACGCGTATCTATGCAATACAGATAGCTTCCCTTGTTGGTAAAAAGGCGGCCCTGACCCCTATCCTTCCAGTACATAAGACCGCGCTGATCATTGTCAGAAAGCCCGTCATGAATAGCATCCGGATCGAAGCTCCAAAGCAATTTTCCGGCAGCTCCATCTAGTGCGATCACTCGACTATTTGGCGTAGCCGCATAAAGGATACCGTCGACGACCAATTGATTGGTCTGATACATGTCCTGTTCGCCTGTATCGTAAGACCAGGCGACCTCTAATTGGCCCACGTTGGATCGGTTGATCTGGTCCAAGGTCGAGTATTGGCTGCTTGACGGGTGCCCGAGATAGTAGGCCCAATCCGCGCCCGAACCATGGGGATCCGCTTTCTTGCAGGAGGTTGCTAATAGACCTGCGATGAGGGAGATTGTGACAATGGATAGGGTTGAGGGGATTCTCTTATTCATCATATTGAGCATGGGCGACCATCGGTCTAAAACCTTGGGACAGGGATGTCGAGCGTCATAAATTCCGCCAATCAGTTATCTGGAAACATCTCGAACGTTTCAACCGAGACCTGCCTTGCCCTATCGCCTTCTTCCAAAATCAAGATCTCGGAGTCCGTATAGGCAACCGAGGCCACCCCAGCAAAATCAACAGGAATCTCCGCCAGAAACATGGCATGGGTGAAAGACTGCTTTTCGTCGGCATCGATGTATCGGTAAAGGGGCCGGTCAAATATACGTCCCTTGACAACGAGATCATAGCCAGGTCGGTGTAGACCTGAAGTGCCGAACTCGAGACCGCGAGCAAAGGGCTTGCCGTCTTTAACGTGCCTCCAAATGTTAAGCCACGGATAATCTTTTGTCTTCCAAATGTAGCCAAGCAAAAGGCCATTCTCGGGGCTCGTCGCTGTCACCCAACCGATGTCCTCTTCTACGATAAAGGAGACGACATTCGGGGAAGGATCGTCTCGAAGGAATCGAAGATCAACCTCCGTTCCATCTATCTGGAAAGCCTGCGGCCAGCGTGCTTCCGTTTCTTCAGGGTTCGGCATAGGTCTCTCCTGCATAAAGCCACGCGTCCCATTGGAATCCACGATAGTGTGTTCATCTAGAAAAGGGGGGCCGATTGTCGGGTGCTGTACTATATTGTAGATCCGGCCATAAGGATTTTTATTGGTAACCATTTCTTTGACCACTACCACCGGAGATCCCGATTCCATAATGGCCCGGCGCTCAACGTGAATCCCTGCCATGGGAAGCTCGGCTCGCATAAGAGCGATTGATTTCCTATCTCCAGCCCCCGGATCAGGCAAGGCTTTCCACCAAACTTGAGTAGCTTCTCCATGGTTGGTAAAGCCACGAGCCTTCTCAGCTTCCGAAGCCGATCCCCACCTGTCAAGGCAAAGGAAATGCCCCATGGAGCGCGGGTCCATTGGCGGTTCTTCATTAGCCCTCGGATTAAAGGACCAGGAATCCCATTGAAGCGGATTGAGGCCATTGGCTTTTAAGCGATACTCCGAAATCGAACCGCCGCCTAAATCGACTACGACCTCTACCTGATCATTCTCCAACTTGAGCGTCGGACGATCTTCTTCCGCGAAGCTAGATACCCTTGCCGCGAAAACAAAACCTATTCCGACCATTCGTAAGGCTCGCGGCATCATCATTTCGCTCGTATTCACCTCGGCAAGCTTCTATGAAATCTTGGTCTCGTCAATACACCGTGTTCAATCCGTCCCATGCTCAGACCTTAATCGCTGTCCGTAATCATTCTAATAGCTCAAACCATATGCGATAATGTTACGCACGGAGCACCTCATGAGACGATCCCTCGCCCAATCGTAGATTCGAGCTCACCTGCGGCCTCTCCTCAAAAACGATTTTAAGCCGGTAAACAGCCAATCCGATACCTTGAGTTGGAAGGGTGGCGAACTTTTCTGTTCGGGAACGCCGATCAGCGTTTTACGAACGACAAAGGAATATGCCAATTTCGAGATGGTTGTGGAGTGGAAACATCAAAAAACCGCTGGCAACTCTGGCGTCTTTATTTGGACAACCCCAGACTCTATCGAGCGCCTGGAGAACCCGAACAATCTAGGCCCCCCATAATCTTCCGCAATCTTCGCTTTCACGAATTGCCATAGGCAGCTTCTTGGGAATCAGGCGATTATGGACTCGCCATTCCAGCGCTAATTCGGAACGCTCAGATCTATTCTACCTCTCCGAGACTCACTGCCAATGGACAAGCGCGAATTTATTAAGCGAATCGCTCTAGTAGGACTGAGCACTCCCGTGTTCACTCGTTTGGATGGACTGCTTGCCGCTGCTGAAGGCCGCTCTTCAATGGAGCTAGCCACCGACGAGGACTTTTGGGCGAAAATTAGGGCATCCTACAAGCTCAAGCCTGACTATATCAATCTCGAGAGCGGCTTCTATTGCATCCAGCCAGAGGATACGCTGGAGAACTTCATTCGTCACGTACGCGAGGTGAATTATCAAGGCTCCTACTATATGCGGAACCTTCGCCTGGGGAACAAGCAGCGCGTTACTGCCAAACTGGCGGAGATGGCGGATTGCTCAGCGGATGAATTGGTCATCACCAGAAACGCTACCGAGTCTTTGGATACGATTATCGGAGGGGTTCATTGGAATCCAGGAGACGAAGCCGTGTTGGCAAATCAGGATTATGGAGCCATGCGAAGCATGTTCGAACTCGTGGAGCGACGCTACGGCGTGATACGGAAAATTATCGATGTTCCGATGCATCCCCAGTCGGACCAGGAAATCGTCGACACCTATGCGGCGGCAATCAAGCCGAAGACGCGTTTGCTGATGGTCTGCCACATAATTAACATTACCGGCCACATTCTTCCCATTCGGAAGATCTGCGACATGGCCCATTCGAAAGGAGTCGATGTGCTCGTTGACGGAGCCCAC
>DKNL01000216.1 GCA_002474325.1 Opitutales bacterium UBA7389 | reverse complement strand
CGGTCGCCGAGAGGACCTAACTATCGCGGGTATTCGCGTCGGGCAGCAATTGACCGACCTGATGCCCGAATACGATCGGGCAAACACGACCGCTCAAGGGAATTCGATATTAGTTGTCATAGCCACTGATGCCCCGCTATTGCCACATCAACTAAGACGTCTTTGCAACCGAGTACCACTCGGCATCGGCAGAACCGGGGGCTACGGGGCTAACTCCTCGGGCGACTTTTTCCTAGCCTTCAGCACCGCCGAAATTGAGACGACCGACAACGAGGAGCTTAGAAGTATAACCATGCTGAGTAATAAGTCCATCGATCAATTGTTTTTGGCCACCGTACAAGCAACCGAAGAAGCGATACTCAACGCTCTCGTGGCCGCGGAAACCATGGAGGGGATAAATGGAAATATCGTCCATGCTTTACCCATCGAGCGCCTCATGAAAATGCTCGAGGGCATTAGAGAATGAGTGAACCTAATAGTGAATCGCCCGTAGTACTGCCACCGCTTTGGGTAGCTCTGCTACCCATCGCGTTTCTGCTGGTTTCGATGGGCCTGACAATAATCGTTTTCGGAAAAGACCCGCACATACCGCTGATCTTGACTGCTATCGCTGCAGCCCTAGTTTCCCGATGGCATGGCGCGTCTTGGACGGCACTGGAAAGAGGAATGTTGCGTGGCATCGGGGTCGGGACGAAAGCCATTATAATCTTATTAGTGATCGGTGTCCTTATCGCGGTATGGATTATTGCCGGCGTTGTGCCTTATCTCATCTCTCTCGGGCTAGAGCTACTCAATCCTCGGGCTTTTTTGCCTACCGCGTGCGTGATCTGTGCCGTAGTTTCATTAGCCACCGGCAGTTCCTGGACTACCGCAAGCACAGTAGGCGTATCTCTGATGGGAGTGGGCAACGGGCTCGACTTGCAGCCCGCAATGGTGGCAGGGGCTATCGTATCGGGAGCGTACTTCGGTGACAAAATGTCGCCGCTTAGCGATTCCACTAACCTGGCCCCAGCGGTTACCGGCGTGGAACTATTCGACCATATTCGACACATGGTATATACTACCGCCCCCGCATTCGCCATTTCTCTGGTTTTATATTCAATTATAGGATACTTCAGCGATCAATCAGATACTTCGACCGGAGAGGTGCAACACATGCAGGAAGCGCTATCCAGCCAATTTAAGCTGAGCCCCCTCCTGTTATTAGCCCCAACTGTCGTTATCGTCTTGAGCGTAATGCGCGTCACAGCCCTTCCCGCATTAGTTGCGGCGGTCGGTGCCGGAGCAATTCTCGCCATATCCTTACAAAATGTTCGTGTGGCTGAACTAATTGGCGTCATGCACTATGGATACGAGTCCTCCACTGGTTTGGAATCTATGGACGAACTGCTATCTGGCGGCGGCCTCGACAACATGATGTGGACCGTTTCTCTAATACTCTGCGCCTTAAGCCTCGGAGGCATCATGGAGGGAGCCCGTATGCTGGAAAGCATCGCTTCATCCATATTGAAAGGCGTCAACGGAGCCGGGAATCTGGTGACTGCAACCGTGGGAACTTCTGTCACCACCAACATCGTGGCTCCCGATCAATATTTGTCGATCATCGTGCCGGGACGCATGTACCGAGATGCCTATCGACAACGCAACCTGGAAGCTAAGAACCTCTCTCGGACCATCGAGGATAGCGGGACGCTCAGCTCGCCACTCGTGCCTTGGAACACCTGCGGGGCGACCATGATGAGCGTGCTTATGGTCAATCCCCTCGCCTATCTTCCCTTCGCTTTCTTCAACCTACTAACGCCCCTGATCGCCATGCTCTGGGCCTACTTGAATATTGGTCAGGCGAAATTAAGCAATGATTCTGAGAATGGACCGCCAAAGGATGGTCAATCTTAGCCAAAGGTTTGTCAACGGGATGCGTCAATAGTCGTCCTCTCTCGGCTTGATAAAGCATTTTTGGCCGTCCAGCATACTCTTGAATGGAAACGGAGTCAAAACATCCCCCTTCGACTAAAACGCCAGCCGGAATCGGCTTCACAGATCGACTTCTCTCGAATGAAGAGATCGAATCGGTCTTGGACGAAGCATTCGCCAATTGGGATCTGGATGACAAGAAGGTGCTGATCGCGATCCCCGACGGAACGCGTACCTGCCCCTTGGATATGTTATTCCCCATCATCTACAACCGACTTGCTGGTCGGGTAGAGCTTCTCGACTTTATTATCGCCCTGGGCACCCACCTTCCCATGAGCGAGGAGCAGATTTGCGAGCGGGTTGGCATTCAGCCCGACGAGCAGCAAACAGTCTACCCGAAAGCCCGATTTTTCAACCATGCGTGGGATGATCCAGAGCAGCTCACTGAGATCGGCGTAATGTCATCTGACGAAATCAGCAAGGTCAGCGATGGCCGATTCCAGCAAACCTTATCGGTAAAATGCAATCGTATGGTCCGCGAGTACGATCTCCTGCTCATTTGCGGCCCTGTTTTCCCGCACGAAATCGCGGGCTTCTCAGGCGGCAACAAGTACATCTTTCCGGGTATCGCCGGGGCGGAAGCGATCGACTTTTCCCATTGGCTGGCAGGTCTGGCCACCAACTATGAAACCATTGGCCGCAAGTGGACTCCGGCTCGAGCAGTGATCGATCGCTGCGCGTCGATGGTTCCAATCGAACGAAAAGCCATCTGCATGGTCGAGAAACAAGGCGGGCTGGCTGGGCTGTATGCTGGCGTTGTCGAGGAGGCCTGGGCCAAAGCGGCCGACCTATCTGCTCAGGTGCATATCGAATATCGCGATAAGCTCTTCGACACGGTTTTCGCGGTGTGCCCAGAAATGTATGACGACATGTGGACAGGTGGAAAATGCATGTACAAAACCGAGCCGATCGTAGCGGCAGGGGGGCAAGTGATCATTTACGCACCGCACATCACCCAGATTTCAGCCGTTCATGGCGAGACAATAGCCAAAATAGGGTTTCATTGTCGCGACTACATTCTAGCCCATTGGGACGATTATAAGGACTACCCCTGGAGTGAATTAACCTACGTGACGGTCGTGGCTGGGCGCGGGACCTATGAGAACAGCGTGGAATCCATGCGAGCGAAAGTATTTTTAGCCACCGGAATTCCTGAAGAGGAGTGCCGACGCATGAACATCGGCTACATCGATCCGGCAACACTGAATCCCTCCGATTACGAAAACCGTGAAGGCGAAAGCATTCTCTTTGTTGCCAAAGCCGGCGAACGCCTCTATCGATTAAGAGGAGATTAGATTTCCATACAAACAATGGTTTTTAACATCGCTATCGATTTTGCCGCTTCACGGAACTAAGTAATCCGATGGATCGCTAGGTTCATACAAAAAGAGTTTCGCTCAACAAATACTCTTCTTTGAATGATATCGACACGCTCATATCGAGTGACGATCTATTGAAAAGTTAAAAGAACATTCCCTGCGGCAAGACCACAGGGAATGTTCTAGTAGATTCAAATCTTTTGTCCGCAAAGTGGATACCTATCGGCATAGCGTTGCTAAGACTCTAGCGAGATAGGTTGAGATGTTATCACAAATCTCTCTT
>DKNL01000309.1 GCA_002474325.1 Opitutales bacterium UBA7389 | reverse complement strand
GCTCCCATCTGGGTTGAAAGTGTTAAACTCTCTAGCCGACATTAAGTGATCACGCTCATTAAAATTGTACTTGTACTGAAAGTTATGATTCTCGCTAAAGCTGTGCCTAATGCCCATGGACATCCAATAATATTGCTGGTCAAGCGTGTTGTCAGCCGTAGCGGACACGTATTCTGGCGGGAGAAAGGTATTGTTGAATCGGGCCGTTGATTCCTTTACTCCTCCCACGGTATCATCGAGGTCACCGTCTCCATTAAGATCTGTCGGTATGCGTTCGAACGACCAAGTAGCACGCTGAGTCGGAAAACCTGTCGCATGGTTTTCAGCTACAAGAAAGTCGAAATCAGTGGTTTCCGCTAATTCGTATGATCCCGACAAACCTTTAAATTGATATTCTCGGTTACCGAGCCATCTCCAACCATTGGTCTCCTTATTATCAGTCATGATACGCAGGCCAAGTTTGTCATCCGCGGCACGAACCGTGTAATCCAGCTTTACCTGATACCATTCGTTGCTCCCTGTAATTCCCCTAATAGTTCCTCCCTGCTCTGCACGGGGTTTTTTGGTGATCACATTGATAAGGCCACTGGGCTCCGCTTGACCGTAAAGCGTATTCGGTCCTTTGACGACTTCAATGCGATCTATCATCTGCATCGGTAAAACCATTCCTCCTAGCACGCCATCTGTCAGCATAGTGCTATTCCTGTAGCCTCGGATAGCAAAGGTTGAAGCGACTGAATTACCGTTGTCGTTACGACCTGTTTGAGTGATGGAAGCGTTGTAGTCCATGGCATGCGTAAACTCGCCGATATGACTATCCTCTAAAAAATCCGACGTAATAACGTTTATACCCATGGGCACGTCGGATAGAGGCGTGCTCAAACCCGTCCCAGAAATCGTATTCGTCGCCGTGTAACCCTCCGTCGCCTGAACCGTGAAAGGATCGAGGGTATAGGCAGCATCACCTTGCCCAAAGGCAGCTGAAACAGCCGCGTATACTAGCCCAAAGGCTAATGTAGTTTTAGTGTACGTTAATAGACTATTCATGTTAGATGTAGTTGTAGTTCGTGTTGATATAAAAACTTCGCCTACGCGTTACGGTAGGTGGGAGTGTCTGTTGTAAGTGAACTTAGTTAGGGAATTTAGGGTATTACCGACAGACAATCGAGACTGTGACAGTTAGTAATCTTAATGTAAAGGAGAAAGCATCCAGCAGACGCTGGCTGACGCATTTATTGCTGAAACAGTTAAGTTTAATATTGTAAAACGAACTTAAACGGTTAATCTTTACATCGTATTGACATTCGAGGTCTATCGAGAGCAAATCGAATCCCTGACTCATACTTTTTGACCTAGATGAACCTGCTAATCATTACGCCGGATCAATTGAGATCCGACTATCTAAGCTGCTATGGGCACCCGAAAATCGCTACCAAAAATATCGATCGACTCAGCCTTGAAGGCGTCCGTTTCGAGAATTGCTACTGTCAATCGCCTCTTTGTGCTCCCAGCCGTATAAGTTTCACCACCAGTTCCTACGTAGGCGAACACGGTTGCCGAAACTACTGGTCCACCATTGATCCGCGTGTTCCCAACATCGTAACGACTCTAAAGCAAAGCGGCTATCGGACCGGGATGTTCGGCAAAAACCATCTCTTCACCTACGATAAGCTGGGCGAAGTTTGGGATTCTTTCCACGAAGTATGCTTGGGCAACTACGATGAGCATCCAAGTTACGAGAAGGCATTCAGTTCTTTCGAGATGGAGGTTGATCATGAATACAACCAGACTGCCAAGCTGACCAAAGAAGCCATACAGTTCATGACGGAAAGCGAGACACCGTTCTTCGCCTGGGTTAACTATCAGGACCCCCATCCGGCCTTCGCCTGCCCTGAGCCATATAAGAGCCTATTCGACCCCGAAGAGGTCGTGATCCCAGAAACTTTCAGTCAATACGATCGCGAGCAACAGCCGCAACGTAACGAGGTTTGGAGGCGTCATTCACAAATGGACACCTGCAGCGAAGAGGATATGCTGAGCGCAATCGCGACCTACATGGGACAAGTTCGCTACGTCGACGACTCCATCGGAAGGATGTTGGAGTTTCTCGAAGAAACTGGGTTATCGAAGAATACCCTAGTGGTTTTCTTTTCCGATCACGGCGAACTACTCGGCGATTATCGCATGACCCACAAGCTGCCGGTTTTCTACGACTGCCTTGCCAAAATCCCCGTAATCATCCGGCATCCGGAAGGCCGCTGGGAGGGGCAAACGTTTGCCGGGCTATGCGAGGAAGTGGATCTGGCTCCCACAATATTGGAGGCTCTCGGAGCCAAAATCCCCCAGACAATGGTTGGCAAGTCATGGGTATCCGACCTCGACCAGGGCGTCGATACCGGAAAAGAAACGATCCTATGCGAAGCGGGAGGCGGGGCACCCACCGTCACGGAACCCATCGAGGGCCTCAAAATCAAAGCCCCCATGTTGCCCACAAGTTTGGGTCCGGGGGCCATGGTTCGAAAAGCGGATTGGAAACTAAGCTTCTACTTCGATGATCGTTGCGAACTCTACGATATCGCGGAAGATCCTCTCGAATTGGATAACCGCTTCGGCGATCCATCCTGCGAGCGAATTCAAAATGAACTAACGCTCGAATTGCTTAAACGGGTCGTAGGCGTGAAGGTGCGTGATGTTGGGATTAAGTGGGAAGAGCGGGACCATCCCGTCGATTCTCGATTCGAACCTCTACTCAAGTTCGAGCCCGACCCATCGGGAATAACGGGCTTGAATTCAGACAAAGTAGAAACCTAAGCCAGAAAATTAGCCCAAGCATTTCAACAGTTGCCTATTATTGAATCATGAAAGGACTCGAAATCTTCAATTGAATTGAGCGGCATTTGTCAGTTTCGTTTCTTTCGTAGTTAAGAAATCCTTAGCCCTCTCCCACCTTTCTCGTGAAAATCAGCGTAATCGATTCCCTCCTTATCCTATGTTATTTCACCGGGATTATCAGCCTCGGCCTTTGGATCTCCCGTAGGCAAGCCAAAGGGGGAACCGAGTTCTTCCTAGCAGGACGAGCCATGAAGTGGCCCTTCATTGGGGCCTCGCTTTTCGCTACCAACATTTC
>DKNL01000203.1 GCA_002474325.1 Opitutales bacterium UBA7389 | reverse complement strand
GCTGAAAGAACCCATCGCAAGGTAAGGGCGAAGCTTTGGGGATACGATGCCAGCGAAAAGCTAAGCAATGCTGAATTGATAGAAGAAAAGTATCGGGGAATCCGGCCAGCAGCGGGTTATCCCGTTGCGCCTGATCATTCGGAGAAGTCAACCCTTTGGAAATTATTGAATGCCGAAGAGAATACGGGAGCAAGGTTGACGGAGAATTTTGCCATGATGCCTGGAAGCTCGGTTAGCGGTTTCTATTTTGCGCATCCAAACGTCAAATACTTCAATATTGGCATGATCGATCGAGATCAAATGGAGGACTATGCGTCGCGAAAGGGCATCTCGATAAAAGAGGCTGAAAAATGGCTGGCCCCGAACAAGGGCTACTAGAAGTGTGTCGAACGAAACCTGAAAAATGGCTCTGGAATGGACCTTCAGGGAGAGTTTAGGAAACGCGGATCTTCCTTGAATTCGTTTTGCTCAAAGCGCATGAATTTGGTGGCCCAGCGATCGCTACTTATGAGCCAAGGTCTCTTGAGGCGGGGGAGCCAAATCGGAATGAGTTTGATACGCTCGGTTTTGACCAAAGGCAGGAGTTTGTGGTGACCCCATCGGCTAAAGGTGTTTAAAAGAGCTGATTGACGCACTCGATTTCACGCTATGGCCCTGCCTTGGCCTATTTGGTGTATCCAATGCCACGGTAGTTGTACATCATCTCGTTTTATCGAGGTAACGGTACTGGTTTTTTTGCGGGAGCAGAAAAAGTAGAAGTCGGCGTTAAGGGTTTTTCGCCGCCCTCACCTTTTTTACGAGTTTGAATGAAGAATGAGCCAAAAGGTATCTAAGCCGCATCCTCCCATATCTCGGGAAATAGAAGAATCCCTGGAAAGGGCAACTTTCTATACGTCTTCGACTTCCTTGCCAGTAAGCGTTTTCACGAACTTCTTCATGGCGGGAGTGAGTACGCGACCCTTCCTGTGGAGAATGGCTAATGGCCGGGTGAAGCCCCTTCCATTTAAATTTACTGAGGCGAGTGTGCCTTGCTTGATCTCCTGGGCGACAGTGGCTTGGGGAGCAATTGCGATTCCCGCGTTTATTTCCACTGCTCGTTTCACCGTTTCAATATTGTCGAATTCCATGACGGGCTCCGCATCGATCTTGTTGTCACGGAATATTTGATCCACCGCCTTGCGGGTAGGAATATCGGGATCGAAACTGATGAATTTGTACTGTCCCAGCATGCTAACGTCGACGTTCGTTTTGCGGGCAAGCGGGTGGTTTGGGTGGCAAATGGCTACAAGCCGATCCTCCCGAAAAGGAATAATTTCGATCTGTTTCATTTTTATAGGGAAGGCGACGAGCCCGAAATCAACCGAATTATGCAGTATGTCTTCGTAAACAAGATTTGATCTACGGTATTCCACGCGAACGTTGACCGAAGGAAAATCCGTCAGAAAGGACTTGATGAATGGAGGTAGTTCGTGAAGCCCGATGCTGTAAATCGTCGATAAGCGAATCGTGCCACTTATCACTCTCTTCATCTCCATGAGTTCGCTCATCAGTTTCTCGTACACATGAAGGATTTCTTTGGCCGCCCGATAAACGCGATTGCCCTCGCGCGTCAGCTGAAATTGCTTTTGGCTTCGATCGATGAGAAGGTTGTTGAAGTGCTTTTCCATCGCTCGAGCTTGTTGGCTTACCGCGGATTGTGTGATTCCATTGAGGCGGGCAGCTTTGGAAAAACTTTTCGTTTCTACGAGGTCGGCGAAAATCTTGAAATTATCGACTTGCATGACGTTGATAGGTGGTCGCGAATGAATTATAACTGTAACTTATTTCTTATAAATTGAAAGAGAAGCTTTTTTAATGTTGAAAGATTACGAGTCATTTCTTGAAAATCTAAATCGAGTTCAGGAGCGAATCGATCGTGCTATTGTGGCGGCTAATCGGCCAGAAGGGAGCGTGCGACTATTGCCGGTAACCAAGAATCATCCTGTTGCCGCGTCGAATTTCGCCTTGAGGGCGGGTATCCCTTGCGTCGGAGAGAATCGGGTGCAAGAAGCTCTTGGGAAGATAGAGGAGGCGAACGAGGGTGTTCGGTGGGAGTTGATCGGCCCTTTGCAGAGCAACAAGGCAAAGAAGGCGGTCGAAAGTTTTTGGAGGATACAGTCTGTGGATCGGCCCAAGATCTTGACTGCTCTGCAAAAGCGAGCCGAGGATCTTGACGTCAAGTTAAGGATTTTGCTACAAATCAATGCGGGAGACGATCCTAATAAATCGGGGGCAAAAGTCGAAGATGCTGAGGCGTTGCTGGAATACGCCCTGGAGCAAGATCGATTGGAGACGGAGGGCCTAATGACGATCGCCCCTCTCGATCGAGATCCTTCAGTGGCCAGAAGCTGTTTCGCTCGATTGAGAGAGTGCCGCGATAGGCTGGCAGAGAGATTCGACATCTGTCTCCCGGAATTGTCGATGGGGATGAGCGGCGATATGGGTGAAGCCATATTGGAAGGGAGCACGCTCGTACGCGTCGGCACGGCATTGTATGGAGATCGCAAATACAAATGAATCGATATCGTATTGGAGTATTGCTCTACTTTCGTTCGCTGGATGACCGCCTGCTCTTGATTCGCAGGAGCAAAACACCCAATCGAGACCTTTGGTGCGCTATCGGGGGCAAGCTTGAAATGGAGACGGGAGAATCGCCTTTCGAATGCGCTCGAAGAGAGGCAGAGGAGGAGGTCGGCATGGAAATCGCCGACTCGGATCTCTCGCTTCGATGCATCTTGTCCGAGGTCGATTACGAAGGAACTGGCCATTGGCTGATGTTTATCTTCGTTGTCGAGAAAAGACTTGCCCGTTTGCCTAGCGACATCGAGGAAGGGGAGTTCGGCTTCTTCGAGAGATCGGAGTTGCCCGATCTGAGCATGCCGGCGTTGGATAAGTCCATTCTTACAGATAGAATTTTAAATGGAAACGAGAAAGGCCTTGATTCAATAAATGCTGGAGTGAGATCAAGTGAGGATCCGAATAGCATGCATATCGAGCAATCGATTGGATAGGAGTTATCGCTATGATCCTTTTGATCGATAATTACGATTCCTTTACGTATAATCTTTTTCAATACATTTCGACCATTGATGAAGATGTAATGGTTGTTCGGAATGACCGAATCGATATAAACCGTATTGCGTTACTGGCTCCCGATTTGATTGTCCTATCTCCAGGCCCTGGGGGACCTGATTCAGCGGGGATCTGCGTTGAAGCTACCCGAGCTTTCATGGGAAGGCTTCCCATCCTGGGAATCTGTTTGGGTATGCAGGCCATAGCTGTATCGCAAGGGGCGAAGGTTGTTAGGGCACGAGAACCCATGCATGGAAAAACGCGTTCGGTGGTCCATGAGGGTAACAGGTTGTTTCAAGGTTTACCTAGCCCTCTAACCGTAACACGCTACCACTCTCTTGCTGTCGAAAGACATTCGTTGCCCGATTCGCTGGTTGTCGATGCCGAATCGGAGGATGGGGAGATTATGGCTCTATCTCATCGGACCCATCCAATTTGGGGAGTTCAGTTTCATCCAGAAGCTCTGTTGACTGAATATGGAATGGAGTTGTTAGGCGCAGCTGTCGTTTTAGCTCGAAGATGCCAGAGTACTGTATAGATACTCTTGAGAAATTGGGTTCCGATGCGACTCCCGCAGATCTCCTCGGGCAAGCGGAGAAGCGTGTTGGGTCTATATTGCTGGACAGTGCTTCCCAAGATTATGGGTTCGGTCGATTCTCGATCTTCGCTTGTTTTCCGAGGAAAGAAATTGCTGCTCACGGTGATCGTATTGAGGTAACCACGACAGAAGGAATGGAAATCCTTCATGGCGATCCTCTTGAATATCTTCGCTCAGAACTAGGCTGTGCATTGGAGGACGTCTCTTCCCAGAGGCAGATGCCGTTGTACGGCGGAGCGTTGGGGTATTTCGGGTACGATTTCGGAAGACGGCTAAGAAGGTCGACCTTGGGTTTCGATAGCGAAAGGAAGTCACCTGACTTGCGATTCTATCTATATGATGCGGTCTTGGTTTGGGATCACTCGACTGGAGAGCTCTTCCTAGCCCGAAATTCGCGAAATGTTGGAGCCTCGGAAGCGGGCGAACGGCTGAAATCGATTCTGAATGAAAGCATATTGGATCCGGCCTCGATTGATTTTGAAGTAGGTCCGTTAAGCAATAATCTCTCTCGCGATGACTATTTGGAGAAGGTGGAACGTGTCAGGCAGCTGATATTGGAAGGGGAGATTTACCAAGCTAACTTGTCTCGCGGATATGCCGCTAGCTTTGTCGGGAGTTCGGCGGCGTTTTACAGGCGTTTACGAATGGACAATCCGGCTCCATATTCAGCGTATATGAATTTTGGCGACGAAGTAATCCTTTCAACCTCGCCTGAACGATTTTTGCATTGCCGAAATGGTGTGGCCAACACCCGTCCGATAAAAGGTACGCGTCCGAGGGGGCGGAATAGGGATGAGCAATCGAGCCTGGAACACGAATTGGCGTCTTCTGAAAAGGAACGAGCCGAGTTGCTCATGATCGTTGATCTTGAACGAAACGACCTAGGACGGGTTTGCGAAATTGGATCGGTTGAGGTTGATAATCTATTTGCTTTAGAGACCTATGCTTCTGTAATACACCAGACAGCCTCGGTTTCGGGTCGCCTAGCGAAAGGAAAGGATATTTTGGATTGCTTGGCCGCCATGTTTCCGGGTGGATCAATTACAGGAGCTCCGAAAATCAGAGCTATGGAGGCGCTTGACGTGATCGAGTCGGAATGTCGGGGCATCTATACCGGATCGATCGGGTATCTTGGAAGTGGTGGAGAGGCTGACTTCAACATAGCGATACGCACTTTGAGAATTGCCGAAGGGCGGGTCGCGTTCAACGTTGGTGGAGGAATAGTTTGGGATAGCGTTCCAGAATTCGAATACGACGAGACTTTGTACAAAGCGGAAGCGATTCTGAAGGCTATGGGAAAATTGTAGCGATGGAAAATAGAATCATTGTAGACGGGGATTTGCTGGAGCGAGACGAAGTGTCTCTGCCTACCAATAGCGAAGGCTTATCTTACGGCTTTGGCCTCTTCGAAACGATAAAGATACGGAATGGGCTGCCGTGTTTCTTCGATGAGCATTTTGCACGGCACAAGACGGGAGTTAGCGCTGCGGGTATCGATTTGAACTTTTCTAAGGAAGAGCTTTTCTTGCAGGCTAAGGTATTGATTGAATCGATGAGGGTTGCGGACGGCGCCCTGAAGATTACCACTTCGAAAGCGGGATCCCGGAGTCTTACGTATTTGTATTTCAAGCGCGTTTCGGCAATGGGTAAAGGAAGTCCGTTGCGGATTCGCTTATCTTCTGTAGTGAAGGGTTCGTCTGCATTTACCGTTAAGCACAAAACGCTCAATTACATGGACAATGTGAGAGAGCTGTATTTGGCGCAAGAGCATGGTTTCGATGAGTGCCTGTTCACGAATGAAAGAGGGGAGTTGACGGAATGCAGCATGGCGAACTTGTTTTTCGAGAAGTCCGGATCTATACGGACTCCGTCCGTGGATTGCGGGCTGCTTGAGGGTGTTATCCGGGCGAAGGTAATCCAAATCGCGAAGGAAGCCGGATACTCCGTTTTGGAAGGCAAGTTCTATCTGGAAGACTTGGAAGAGGCGGAAAGGGTATTTATAACGAGCTCCGGAAAAGGGATAGAGACAGTAGAGGAAGTGAACACTGGCCAAGCTTTGCGTTTTGATGCCGGTAGACATGGAATCATCGGCGAATTATCGTCGAAGCTAGATGAGATGGAAAGAGACAGCCTTGCCCAATACGTTGAACAAGAGCAGTGAAATGGGTTTATTCGATTCAGTAGATTGAGATGAGCGTTCTGAAATTAGGAAAACTGGATTGGCCAATAGGAAATCGATGCGGCGTTTTTGGGGTGCTTAACATTACGCCCGATAGCTTCTCGGATGGAGGTCGGTATCTGGACCCAATAGAGGCGGTTCGCAAAGGCGAATCACTCGCGAGAGAGGGAGCGGATGTGATAGATATTGGAGGGGAGTCGACTCGACCCGGGTTTGAAGAAGTAACTTGTGAGGGCGAAATCAATCGCGTTGCTCAGGTAATAGAGGCGTTATCCCAAAAGCCCGATTTTCCCATCATTTCGATCGACACGACTAAGCCGGATGTTGCTAGAGCGGCGATTGCTGCTGGGGCCGAAATCGTCAACGATATTTGGGGACTCCGGCGGCA
>DKNL01000087.1 GCA_002474325.1 Opitutales bacterium UBA7389 | reverse complement strand
ATAGTGATCAATTGCGTTACGAGATTTCGGACATCGTATACGGGACCTGGCGAATACTTGATGATAAAGAAAAGCCGTCTGCTACCGCTTTGGCGGAAAGGCTCAACGTTTGCCTAGAGAATTGTATAGATACCATAGATACAGCAGAGATCTATGGATTGTATAGCGTTGAGGAGGCTATCGGGGAAGCCCTCAAGGCGGATCCTAAACTCAAAGACCAATTGCGGATCATAACCAAAGGAGGCATCGATGTTCCCTCGGGGGAAAAGACTGGAGTGTCGTTGCCGCACTACAACGCAACAAGCGAGAACTTGGTTGCCTGCGTGGAAAAATCGCTGAACTTAATGAATATTGAGTCTATCGATTTATTTTTGGTCCACCGTCCGGATTGGTTGACTCCGCCGGAAGACACAGCTGCCGGGCTAGATTGCTTACTTGAGCAAGGTAAAGTGAAGGCCGTCGGTGTTTCGAATTACACTTATCACCAGTTCGAGACCCTCGACCAGTTGATGGATGGTCGTCTCTCCACTAATCAAGTCGAATTCGGTCCTCTTGAGATGGCTCCTTTATACGATGGCGTTTTCGATCAATGTTTGCGTAAGCGCATTCGGCCCATGGCCTGGTCTCCTCTAGCTGGGGGAAGCCTTTTCAGCGAAAACAACGAGGCCGGAATGAGCATATGCTTGAAATTGATGGAATTATCGCCGAAATATGGGAACGCGTCAGTGGGTGCCTTGGTTTATGCCTGGATTTTGTCTGTTCCTAGCAATCCTGTGGTCATATTAGGAACTAACAAGATCGACCGTATTCGGGATGTGTCCAAGGCCCCCGAAATCAGACTGGACCGGGAGGATTGGTATGCTGTATGGGAAGCGGCCCAAGGTGAGTCGGTACCCTAACCGCAGATACCTCGTTTATTAGCTCGCGGACAGGGCACCTACGGGCGTCACAGGCGTTTATATATTCATTGAATATAATTTGTAGCCAGATTTAGCAGGTTCGTTGCACTAGAGAAAAAGAAAGCTGGTGTCTGAATAGCTCAATAACCGAGCGTCTGTCTCTAGTTCCTCATTAAAAAGCGTCAATCTGCGTCCTTCACGAAAAAGAAAACCATAGGGATATGTTTGAACAGGCGATCGATTTTGTTCGCGTAGCGAGGTTTTCGCGAAAGTACTGGAAGGTATATGTGGCGAAAAAATACTAATTAATAGGTAAAATAATACAATCTTAAGGAGAAAAATTCATGTAGAATGATCGGTCGCACTTGAACCCCTTGTTCTCTTAAGCAAAGAGCGATCAACCTCACAAACCCATTGTTTTCAAATGATTAATATAGTTATTAGTAATCTCGCACCACGTATTCGTGTAGGGCTAAGTGCCCTCTTCCTGACGGGTACTTTTGGCCTATGGGCCCAAGATGATGCCGAAGAGGTCTTCGAGCTTTCGCCATTCACGATTGATGCTGACGATAGCGTCGGCTATCAAGCTATCTCCACATTAGCTGGTACTCGAATAAAAACAGATTTAAGAGACATAGGGGCAGCGATTTCTGTGATTACTCCAGAGTTTTTAGAAGACACAGGTGCGGTTGACGCTGCCACAGTGCTCTCATATAGTCTAAATACTGAAGTTTCTGGCGAGCAAGGTAACTTTGCAGGTGGCGTTGAGACAGGGGATGATAGAAGCAATCCAGCTGTAAACGGTCAACGTGTTCGAGGTATTTCCCCGGCTTCGCTAACGAGAGGATATTTTCTGACGGATATACCTTTTGACTCCTACAATACGAGCCGGATCACAATCAACAGGGGTCCGAATTCATTGCTGTTTGGTGTGGGAAACCCAGGCGGGGTCATCAACAACCAAGTTAAATTAGCGACGATCGGTGAAAACTTTGGACAAATGAGATTGCGTCTGGGAGAGCGTGGTGGACATCGCGAGGAGTTGGATATAAACCGAGTACTCATAAAGGATCGACTGGCTTTAAGGTTAGTTGGTGTGAACGAAGAGATACAGTTTAAGCAACGTCCCGCTTATGAAACAGATCAGCGGATTCACGCATCTTTTGAAGGAATTTTGTCTCAGAACCGCGATTCGGACCTCCTCGGTCGACTTACTGTAAAGGGTAACTACGAGAAGGGCACGATTGAAGGAACACCTGTAAACGTAGTACCACCGGCAGATTCGTTAAGCAATTGGTTTGAGCACCAAATTGATAATCGAGAAGTCGTGGAAAGGATGTCAGGAAAAAGCTTACCCGGGCATATTGATAACTCGTTTGAAGATAGTTATGGTCTCTTCGTTCCACATACCACAGTTAATACGCTCATGGGGGTGCCAGCGGGACGGCAGTCGGGCCTGAACGCAAGATTATCTGCATGGGTAAATATACCTCTAACTTGGAATCACATAGGACAGGTTCACCCATCCACGGGGTTGCCTGATTCTCCAGAAGTTGAGGGAGTGTTGGCACGCGTAATTTGGAATAAGGCCAAAGAGTATGGCAGAGGAAGATTTGAAACCCCAATGACGATAAGCGATTTTTGGGGAGGTGGTGTTCCAGGATTTATAAGCTATAGAGTGCCACCTTCGATTCTAGATAATGAATCTTTGCTTTGGACGGGAAACACGAACTATGTTGGCCACGAATTTGAGGCCCAGAATTTGTCTATTGAGCAAGGTTTTTTAAATGGGAAAGGTGGTATAGAGTTAGTCTATGATGAGCAGATGTATGAGAGAAATGCTTCTCTGCCGTTCGATCAAGATTGGAAGATAGATATTTCCTCTCATTTAACAAATGATCAGCCGAACCCAAATGTAGGTAAAGTACTTGGCTGGGGATCACATGAGCCAGCGTACTTTTCAACATTCAGAGCAGCTAAGAGAGCCACTGTTTTTTACGAGCATGATTTCGCTGAGAACGATGGTTGGTTAAGCCACTTGGGAAATCACGTTTTCACGGGACTGTATAATGAGCAAACAATCGATCGCCTCGATAGAAACTACAAAATGATATGGAATCATGACACCTCATACAAGACGGCGGCGGACATATTCACTGGTAATCAAACTCATGGTAGAAGGACGCTGCAGCACTACCATTACTTAACGGATAATCTAGTAGGTACGAATTTAAGCGATCTTAAAGTTACATCCTATATAACCCCAAAAATGCCAGTGCATGGCGATAGGTATTATTTATCATGGAATGATCACCCAACGCCTAGCGCGAACCCGAATGGCGTGAACGTACCTGCGGACCCGACCCAATACATCCCGGGAACGGGAGATCCGTCTTATTATGATACCTTCATTGCGACCAAGCAGCTTTTGAGTGCTTTCAGAAATAGGCAGGTCATAAATTCGGAGGCGCTTAGTTGGCAGAGTAAGTTTTTAAATGGCAATGTAGTGGGTCTTCTGGGTTGGAGAGATGATGAATCAATCAACACAGGTCAGGCATCAGTAGACAAGGATGGTGACGGGAACCCGCTTCCTGGCCAGCAAGAGTTATCTGATACTTCAGAAGTTGCCCAGGGAAGTACAATGACTAAAAGTGTTGTGGCACACCTTCCATGGGACATCGGAGGCACTCGGTGGAGTGCCCATTGGAATACCTCGGAAAATTTTTCTCCCGCAGCGACGCGTCGAAATGTTCGGGGTGCCATTATTCCATCTCCTTTGGGAGAAACGAAAGAAGTAGGCATTGGGGCTGAGTTCTTTAATGGGAGAATGTCGTTGAGGATTAGTAAATACGAGATGACAAGCGACTACCAGGATGCTTATCTGGGCGGTGCGATAAACGGCATTCTAGCACCATTGGGTGCTATAAGATGGGGCTTAATGCAATCTGACGGTGCTACCTGGCAAGAAGTTACTGATGTTATGTACGATGATCGTAACAGGTTCCCAGATGCGAAAAGATTCAACAGTTATGATGAGCTTTTCACTGCATTGGGTAATTATCTGCCGAGTGATATTGAATCACTGCTTAACAGGCGATACGACCAAGGGCAATTTTTGTATGACCGAATTCTTGGTGCTGCTGCGACAAGATCGTACACGTCTGAAGGAACTGAAATTGAGTTAGTTGGTAATGCTACAAAAAACTGGAGAATGGTGTTAAATGTTGGCCAGCAGGAGACTGTTACAGCAGATACGGCACCTGTCCTGAACGAGGTAGCCCAGTTGGCAAGGGCAGGTTTAGAAAGGGAAGGACTTTGGGGACACCAAGATGCACCTGATAATGATGCTGATGCAACGTTTGGTAGTAGGTTCAATGGTGCGGTACTTATTCCGATTACCGCGGCAAAGGCAGCTGATGGCACGGTATCTTTGGAACAGCGAGAATGGAGGATAAATTTTGCAACCAACTACGATTTCACAGACGGAATCCTTAATGGTATCGGAATTGGGGGGTCGTATCGCTATCAATCTGCCGTGGCGACAGGTTACGAAAACGAAGTGAATCCTGACGGTCTTGTTTTGCCTGTTCTAGACAAACCTCATTGGGGGCCTGATTCTTGGAATGGTGATCTATGGATAAGCTATAAGAGGCCCCTAACAGATAAGATTGATTGGAAAATCCAATTAAATATAAGGAACTTATTTGGGGACGACGATCTCATCCCAGTTGTTACTAATCCCGACGGAAGGGTTGCGGCTTACAGGAATTCTAATCCTCGGGATACATTCTTAACGAGCACCTTTAGCTTCTAAACTGCTGGGCGAATAGGGTTTTCTCTGAAAGCCGGTCCGCATCCAAGTGCGGACTGGCTTTTTTATGTATTATAACGATCGTTTCTTCGCATTAAGTGGAATAACTGCGGATTGGCTACGAACCATTAATGATTCGACATTTCGCTTAATAATTCTTTTTAAATCGGCACTATAATCGAACCCCCATCAAGCCCTCTAAATCCCATCAAACCGACGAAAATTCATCACGTTGTTCTCGTCCTATCGGCGGCAACTTCCATGGTTCTCTATCTCCATCGGTACACATGGCTGGTGATTCGCCCCGAGCTAGCTAAGGAGTATGGATATACGAATACAGAGCTGGAGCAGATTTTTGCCTTCTTTCAAGTATCTTACACTTTGGGGCAGATTCCAGCTGGCATTATCTGCGACTTTTTTGGGGCTCGAGTATTTCTAAGCACGATCGTTTTTAGTTGGTCAATAAGCCTAGTGATATTTGCTGTGGCCGGAACGTATCTCACTTTCTGTGCATCCCGACTCATATTCGGTGTGGCCCAGGCGGGAGCCTATCCGAGTTTAAGCAATGTATCGAGAAACTGGTTTCCACCAAAAAACAGAACAACGATGCAAGGTTTTGTGGCTAGCTTCGCGGGTAGGGCAGGTGCGGCTCTAGCACCGATTATCATGGCCACTATCCTCATGGGCTACTTTGGACTCGGATGGAGAACCGCGATTATCATAATGGCGGCTATTGGGCTTATTCTGGCGGCCGCGTTCTACCTCTATTACCGAAACGATCCAAAGAGCGATACTCGAGTTAACGATCATGAGAAGGCACTTCTCATGGAGGATAAATATCCAGGCAAGTCGCAGCGCAAGGTCATGAGCTTCAAGCAGGCGATGAAGAACCGCAGCCTGGTCACGATGGTTATAGCCCAAGTTTCGAATGCAGGAGCGGACATTGTGTACACGACGGTGCTGGGTAGCTTCTTTTTGTCCAAGCAGATATCGATCGAGGAAATGGGAATCTATGCGAGTTTCCCACTGTTTGGTGGTGCCGTAGGTGGATTCGTTGGTGGTTATCTAAATGATTTTGCCATTCGATTAACGGGCAGCCGAAAGTGGGGTCGTCGAATCATGGGGTCGACGGGTAAGGTGATTGCCGCAGGCTGTGTTTTTATAGCCATCGCCCAGACCAGCGTCTTTGCCCTCGCGGTCGGGCTCTTCGTGGTCAAGTTCTTCAGCGATTGGTCGCAACCAACGGTGTGGGGCACCTGCACGGATATCGGGGGTCCCTATTCGGCCACTGTCTTTAGCATCGTCAATACCGCAGGGAATTTCGGGGCCTTCCTTGTTCCCCCTTTCCTAATAGGACCACTGCTAGACAGGTACACTTCCACGGAGGTCGTCGAAGGAGTTTCGCAAACAATTACCGACTACAATCCTATGTTTGCGGTGGTAGCAGGGTTATACTTCCTCACTGCTCTTCTTTGGTTGACCATCGATTGCACAAAACGCATCGAGCTGAAGATGAATGAAGGATAGGAAGAGTAGCATGGGCTTCCAGCCTGTAGAGTTAACAGGCAATATGCCTGGGCTACTTCTATATCACCACTCGGCGATCGAACCGTCTTCGTAGTGCCAGTCGGTTGGGGAGGCCCAATCGAAACCTTCCTTGTCGGCATCGATGACGGCCTCCTCGTCAATATCCAAGCCGAGCCCGGGCTTCTTAGGGAGATCGATGTAGCCGTTCTGGATGTTGAATACCTTCTTGTTTTTTATATAGTCGAGTACATCACCAGATTGGTTATACTGCATTTTCAATGACGCTTCTTGAATGACGAAATTGGGGGTACAGGCGTCGAGTTGTAGAGAGCTGGCTAGAGCCAGGGGACCGAGCGGACAATGGGGGGCGACTCCCATGTCGTAAGCCTCCGCCATAGCGGCAATTTTCCGTCCTTCCCAGATTCCGCCCGTGTGGGAGAGGTCGGGCTGGACAATGTCTATGGTGCCTTGGGATATGAGCTGCTTGTAGGCCCAGCGTCCATACAAGCGTTCGCCAGTAGCCAGCGGGATCGTAGTATAGCGGGCTAGCTCTGGAAGAAAATCAAGGTGCTCTGGAAGAAGAGGCTCTTCATAGAAAAGCGGACGATAGGGCTCCATTTGCTTGACCAGCGTCTTGGCCATCGTTTTGTGAACACGGCCGTGGAAATCGATAGCTATTCCGACATTGTCGCCCACAGCCGCCCGGACGCGGGCCAGCCTTTCGACTGCGGCGTCGAGTTTTGCGTAGTCGCCGATACGCTCGCAGGGTCCCGTGGCGTTCATCTTTAGATTAAGAAACCCCTGCTCGAGGCACTTCTTGGCATCCTGATCTGCTTTTTCCGGATCGTCGCCGCCGATCCAAGCGTAGACTTTGATTTTGTCCCGAACAGCTCCGCCAATCAAATCGTAAACAGGAACTCCTAAGACTTTTCCTTTGATGTCCCAGAGGGCTTGTTCGATACCAGAGATAGCGCTCATCTGAATTTCGCCGCCCCGATAGAAGTTTCCGCGATAAAGTTGCTGGAAAAGACGCTCGATCTGAGTGGGGTCTTGTCCAATCAAATGACGCTCTAGTTCATTGACTGCGGCGATAGAAGTGTTGGGCTTCCCTTCTAGGGTAGGCTCTCCCCAACCGGACAGGCCTTCATCGGTATCCACTTTTAGGAACACCCAACGGGGTTTTACCGTGTAAAGTGTAAGCGAAGTAATCTTCATATGCTAGGATTAGGCCTTTGATCTGAGCACCAATAAACGCGGTGAGCCGATTCATGGGAAGCTTTAAGACAAATGGATTGGTCTAGCTATTGGATTAACATACCTCGGCCTGCTTTGCAGGATCGCTGGATCCACGCGATGCGTAGCAAGGATTCGTTCACTTCGTTCTCGGGTAGGGTCTGAAGTCGACTAAGTGGGCTCAGTCTTGGCGGCTCGCTAAAACGATGTTAGAAAATTAATTAACCGAGCTGGCCCATTCCTCTAGGATCTGCTTCATCTTTACTCGAAGGTACTTCGCCTTTTCCGGCATTTCTTCTATGAGGTTGTTTTCCTCTGACAGATCCTCGGCTAGATTGAAGAGCTCGAGAGGGTAATTCTTGCTTCTATCGGAGGTGAATCCCCGGTTTCTTTTGGTATCGATGAGTTTCCAATCGCCTTCTCGAATGACCCGGTTGCTGTGGAGTATTGGCGGTCTGGGCTCATGCTTACCAGTCGGATTGAGTAGAACGGGTAGGAAGCTAACGCTGTCCTCTGCCGTTCCTTCAGTAATTTGCTTTTGTCCCGCTAGATCGGCAAAAGTTGCGAAGACATCTACAAACGAAATGGTTTGGTCGGTCTGGGAACCGACTTCAATTCGATCAGGCCAATGAGCGATAAATGGCATCCGATGCCCGCCTTCCCAAGCGCTACCTTTAGCCCCTGATAGAGGTCCAGTGGATCGATGCCCGAAGCGATCCGTATCCTTGTCGTACCAAACGGGCCCGTTGTCGCTGGTAAAGATGATAAGGGTGTTGTCGCTAATCCCTGCTGTTTCGAGACTGGCCATAATCTGTCCGATCACGCTATCCACCTGCATGACGAAATCTCCGTACATGCCGGCGCTGCTCTTGCCGACGAACTCCTTGCTCGGTAGCCAAGGAGTGTGAGGGGAGGGAAGAGCTAGATAGAGAAATAGCTGTCGGTCTGCATCGCGCGACTCGATCACCTTACTCGCCTCGTCAGCAAATCGCGGCGTCACTTCAATATGTTTAAAGTCAGGTGCGACGGCTCCCCCTCGCCAAAATTCGCCTTGGATGCGGGTCCAGTCCTCTGGACCTCCGACGCTGTCCCGGTCTCCAATTGTTTCGGTGGGAGCCATCGTTGGAGTTCGGTTCTTAATATAAAAGTAGGGAGGGATGTCGAGCGAAGCGTGCATTCCGAAGAGGGACTCAAAACCTCGATCAACGGGTCCACCCGTTAGTGGTTGATCAAAGTCGAAGGCGAATCCATCGATTTCTATGCCAGTCGCCAAACCCTTTTGGTCGAAGCCGAGATGCCATTTACCTACCATGGCGGTTTGGTAGTTGTTGTTTTGAAGTAAGCTGGCAATGGTATCCCGACCTTTCTCTAGGATGGGCCCTTCTTTATCATTGATTCTTTGCTTTCGGGCCGAAAAACGACCGGTAAAGAGGGCGTAGCGCGATGGCTTGCAAGTGGAACCGCCAGAGTGAGCATCGGTAAAAATCATTCCTTCACTAGCTAGTTGATTCAGATAAGGTGTAGCAATCTTGCTTTGAGGATTGTAGGCCTTGAGATCGCCGTAGCCCATGTCGTCAGC
>DKNL01000247.1:1328-6783 GCA_002474325.1 Opitutales bacterium UBA7389 | reverse complement strand
GTCGCCGATCCTTCCCTTTGGAGCCTGCCAGGCCCCAAAGGACTGTATTCCACAGCAAATATAATTGGGCTGGCTCTGCTCATTTCCCTAGGAGCGGCACCGATGGCCCACAATGCCCAGCGGTTTATGATCGTCAAAGAGGAGCGCTATCTGACCGCGATGATGTACATCTTCCCATTCATGGGCCTTATGCTGACCATCGTCGCCGGAACGCTTGGATTAGGGGGGGCAGCAATCTTCCCCGGCCTTTCAAGCGGAGACCAGATTATCGGAGAAGTAATGGCTGCGGTCCCCGCGGTATTGGGAGCTTTGACCCTCGTGGGAGTCATCTGCGCCACAATGTCGACGGCCGACTCTATTCTCCTGAGCATAGGCTTTATCGCAAGCGAGCATTGTTACCGGAAGAGTAAGGACGTATCCGTTCGTGGAATACTTAGACTCAATCGATGGTTCACACTTTCCATAGCGATCTTTGCATTCGCGGCCAGCGTTAAGCCCGAACTCGTTGCGGAACTGGCTTTCAACGCCTTTGGTGGGATGCTGCAACTGGCCCCCACCATGTTCGCGGGACTCTATTTGCCTTCCATCAAAGCTCGATGGGCAGCGGCGAGCAGCATCTCGGGACTGGCGGTCTTGCTCGCCGCTAAATTCGGTTGGCTCGCTCCGCTGGTTCCGAACAACTTTCCCGGCTATCTAGCTGGATTCATAGTCGCTTGCGGGCTTGTGGCGATTCCCGCGTTATTTAAATCTGGTAACCATTAACCAAACGTCGCGAGTTCCAAAAACCGCTAGGCCCCCTTTTAAAGTCGAGATATTAACGCCTTTCAGGGCAAACACGGCATCATTCATGCTTTCAGATTCGCATGTTGTCAGTCGATTTCAGATCCGTTTTGATTATCTTGGCAACTGGCTTTTTGAGACCAGCCTTCCCAGTCGAGCCGACCATCGAAAACGTTATCTACGGCATGGATCATGGCGTCGCCTTGCTGATCGATGTCAACCAGCCCGAATCG
Organism: Opitutales bacterium UBA7389; assembly: GCA_002474325.1. Taxonomy (GTDB): domain Bacteria; phylum Verrucomicrobiota; class Verrucomicrobiia; order Opitutales; family Opitutaceae; genus Pelagisphaera. The sequence continues at coordinate 5,770 of DKNL01000247.1, read as the reverse complement.
CCGTCCGATCTCCCGTAAGGGCATTCATTTGGTGCACGAATTGCTTTAGCTTATCTATGCGAGAATCACAGTCTTCAACCCGAGCCGAGCCTCATCTGCTCTACCCGCATGACGCCACGATGCCGCCAGGCAAAGCGGCCATGGCGGCCCTCCAGCAAACGATCGCCATGTTCGTGGGCTGTATCACCCCGGCCCTCATCTTCTCAAGCGTCGTCGGCATCGATCCGGCTACTCAATCATACCTCATTTCCATTTGCCTCCTCGCATCGGGTCTCGGCACGTTGTTGCAAGCCAAACGCTTCGGAATCGTCGGCTCGGGGCTCCTCTCTATTAACGGCACCAGTTTCGCTTACGTCGACCTTCTCCTTCGAGCGGGCAACGAAGGCGGACTCCCCCTCGCCTGCGGCATGGCCCTCGCCGCTGTTCCGCTTCAATTTGTCCTCGCGTTCTCGCTACCCGCCCTCCGGTCAATAATATCGCCGCTCGTCGCCGGCATCGTTGTTCTTGCCATCGGCATTGATCTCATTCCCGTCTCTGGCTACTACATTGCAAAAGGCGTGGGCGAAACAACGACGTGGACAATCAGCACTAGCGTCGCTGCAACCGTCATCGGGCTTCTCATCGCCAGCCAAATCTCCAAGCGAAAAACGATACGCATGTACGCACCCATTATCGCAATCGCTGTCGGCTACGCACTCTCCTCCTTTTTTGGAATCATCCATTGGCCCGATTGGAAAAGCAACAACTGGATCATGATTCCGACTCCGCTCGCCTACGGCTTGGCGTTCAAATGGGAGCTGCTTATCCCTTTCGCCGTCATCTACATCGTCTCCTCCATTGAAGCTATCGGCGACTTGTCAGCCACTGCCAGCTTCTCAGGAATGAAGACCCGCGGTATAGAATTCTGGCTACGAATTCGAGGTGGCATTCTCTCCGATGCCATCACCAGCGCCTTCGCCTGCGTCTTCAACGGATTCCCAACCGCCACGTTTTCCCAAAACAACGGCGTAATACAACTTACCGGCGTCGGCAGTCGCCAAGTCGGCTTCTACGTATCCGGAATCCTTATAGTCGCTGCACTTCTCCCTCAGACCGGATTCCTATTCAGTGCGATGCCAAACCCAGTCCTCGGCGGCGTGACGCTTGTACTCTTCGGTATGATCGCCAGCGCAGGAGTACGCATGATCCTGCAAGAGCCCCTTGATAGTGCCAACATGCTTGTCATCGCCGTTAGCCTCGGATTAGCCTTCAGCATCCCCTCTCAGGAGCATTTCGTGAAAGAGCTACCAGAGTTTCTAGCCGCTATTCTCTCTTCAAAGGTAGCCACTGCCGGCTTGACGGCAATCGCGATGAACTGCTTGACGATTAAAACTATGAAATCGTAATTAAGTTTAAGCGACGGGAACTGCAGATTCTAGAGGTGGCTTAAATACTCGCCATACGCGTCCGACTTTCTTCACTCTTTTCACCAATACCGTTTTGTTTAATGCCTATGCCGTCCCTCATCAAAAGCCAAGGTTTCACGCTCGCTCTCGTCGGGGCGGTCGTCTTTGCAGTCATTCTGCCTGAACCGGGAGCCAAGGGCGGCTTGCTCAAAAGCGAATTCACCTCGAAAGCGCTAGTCGCCCTTACGTTCCTGATACAAGGCCTCTCCCTCCCTTCGCAGCAAATTCTTCGCAGTGCCGCAAAAGCAAGGCTCCACGCATACTGCCAATCGTGCAACTTCGTCCTAGCTCCCCTTTTAATGCTTGGCTTGCTCGCCGTAATCGGCACCTCACTACATGAGGGAGTCTACATCGGCGCGATTTACCTATCGGTTCTTCCGGCAACAATCTCTTCCGCCATAATAATTACCGGCAACGCCGGTGGCGACAGTTCAGCGGCTCTTTTTTCCACAACCTTATCGAACGTCCTCGGCGTATTCGTCACTCCGTTGCTTTGCTCTATTCTCTTGAACACCTCTGCAGGGTCTCAGATCAGCTCCCTTGGTCCGCTCATCGGCAAACTCTCGATATTGGTGCTGCTCCCTCTCGCAGTGGGTCAGGTTCTGAGGGTCTTCGTTAGAGATTGGGCCACAAAGTCCAAAGGTCTCTTCAAAAAAATCAGCAATGGAGCCATCGTCTTCATAGTCTACGCAGCCTTTTGCAACAGTGTGCTCAACGGTATCTGGGGAGAAATCAGCACCGCTACCATCACGCTCACGTTCTTATTGGTCATCCTCTTCCTAGGCCTTTTCTCCACTAGCGTATGGTTTGCCGCGCCCCTCGCAGCGAAGGGCAAAGACGAACGAATCGCCGCCTTCTTTTGCGGATCTCAAAAAACCTTGGCAGCGGGCGTTCCTATGGCTGCCATCATTTTCACGTCGCAAAATAATGGGGCGGCTCAAGTCGGTCTCATCCTTTTGCCCCTCATGTGTTACCACCCCCTTCAGCTTTTGCTCGCTGGGTTTCTCACGCCCGTCTTCAGCAAAAAGTAACCATATCGAATCCCGCTTCCGATGGTTACGTTTCGATTCCCTCTCAACGCTCAATAGCCCCGGTTTCCGCAGAGCGTTTTCAGTATGATCGAAGGCTCCTTCGATATCGCAAGCATAGAGCAGAGGCAAGGGACCGATGACGCCCGTTTTCCGCCGCCATTTGCAGGCCAACTACGCAAAAAAAGACCGCCTCTTCTGAGGCGGTCTTCATGAAATTACGTTTTGGCTTCCCTACTTAGAAGGACCGCTTCGCTGAAAACTCGAACCGGGTCGGCTGGCGGGCAAGAATTGATCCATTTCCATATCCAGAATTATTTACATCCCAATTTTCTTCGTCGGTCACGTTTAAAACCGCTAACTTGTAGTACCAATTTTCCACCTCGTATGTGAACCCAAGGTCTACCTCGTACTGTGAGCCTAGCTCTGCAGTGTTCGCTTGCAGTACATATGGGCTCTCCGGGTCGTTCCAATTTGGCACGGAAAATTCGAATCCGTCATATCCAGATTTCATTCCCTCCCAAAAGAGGATACCAGCCGTTACGCCAAATCCGTTGGCCCACTTATAACTTAATAAACCGTTAAATAGATGGTCCGGAACACCAGGCGCGTCCACTACTTCCCCACCCGGAGGACCGCGGAATAGAGGCGATACGTATACCCCGCCAGTTTCATCCGCACGATCTGCGGTGTAAGGAGAAGCGAAGAATCCTGCTGTTCGGGAGGCATCTGTGTAGCTGTATCCAAAGGTCGCGAACAGGTTTCTAGTAGGTTGATAGTTGAGCTCAAACTCGTAAACTTCCACGAATACCGGATCGATCGAACCATCCTGGTTCCTTGACGTAAACTCGCGGTCTACGAAAGCAGTACTTAGGAACAGCTTATCTTCGACGAGACTGAACTTCGCCCCAAGCTCGAATAGATCACTTTCTAGACTATCTCCGAAACTCTGAGGGACGACTCGACCACCCGTGTCAGCGTCGTACGTTTCGCTGTAATTAAAGGTCCCGTACAAAGACGTCTTTTCACTAGGTTTGTAAATTAAACTAAGGTTATAATTCTCAAGCTCTACGCTTTCATCCGCGATAAGATCTTCATCGGGTCCAGCAACACCTACAAACCCTCCGAAGTCAAATGTTTCACCTGGTTTCAAAACCGGATCTCTTGACTCTGCACTGACAAAATCCTTTGTGAATCCTCCGAGGATACTGAATTTTTCGTTTACCTCGTACCCAAACTGGGCGAAAGGCCCGACGATATAAGACTTCGCTGCTCCCCCATCTGCATAATACCAATGGTTCAGAATGCCGCGTGGATCTTCATCTGGCACCCAGCGGAAAGCCGCGTAGCCAGCGTCTGGGACGCGGCGAGTGTTGATATCGCGCGTCATGTCGTAAAAGTTAACTGGCTCATTGAAGTAATGGTTAACAGCCCAAACGTCGTCCCAACGGAAACGTACCCCCGCGTTTACATCCAGCGATGAACTAGGGCTAAACCGAAACTCAGTTCTATTATCAACAGCCCAATTGTCACGTAACAATTCGGAGTAATGGTAAGATGAGAATGTTTGACGATCTTTCCACGAAACAAATGTTTTGTTCACGATCTCCAATTCGTCGCTTATATCCCAAATGTGATCCATTCCGAAGGCCGCGAACCGTCCAAAAGAATCATCTCCTGGAGCCGCGAGTTTCCATGATCGGTCGACTGGCACTGTCGTACCATCTGTAGGTGTGAAAGTTCCAACCCCCGCAAAAAAGCCAATCGTGGAAGCCGTTTCGCCAGGAACGTTTCCAGAAAACCCAATAGTGTCTTCACCGTCCAAGAAATTACCAGCCCCGTCCGTTGGAGCGAAAAATACGTCAAATGGGCTGGCAAAATAAAGAGGGCTGGTTCCTAAAGTTGCGTTGTACGCTATGTACTCTTCATCGGTCTGCGTATTTGTCACATAGCGACCATTGTCGACGAG
>DKNL01000247.1:0-938 GCA_002474325.1 Opitutales bacterium UBA7389 | reverse complement strand
TTAGTCTCCATGCGATACCTATCACTAGGCTGATACGTTGTCGCGAAATAGTACGCTTGCGAATTTTGTTTCCAAAGCTCCCAGAAGCCCCCCCACTCCTTAGCTTCAACAGATACACGGTAAGCGAATTTATCGTTTACCGGAGTGCTGTAATCCAAATTAACCGTATACTGGTCATATGATCCTATACTTACACCAATCTCGCCTCGTGCCTTATCAAAGAACGGCTTCTTCGTGATCAAATCAACATAGCCTCCAAGGTAGTTGGTGGTCCCATAGACGACTCCAGCTGGGCCCTTTACAATATTCACTGACTCAACCGCATTAAAATTGACGGGAAGGCCATTACCATTAATCGAACCTCCTCGCCGCATACCGTTGACAAACAGGTCCGCTTCTTGGCCCCTTAAGTTAGGGGTCGATGGCGAACCGAAATTCGTTTTCGTGTAAGAGCTCGATGTCAGCTTTGAAAAGTCACGAACATCCTTGATGGATATCGCATCGAGCTGTTCGCGCGAAATAATCGTTACGTTTCTCGGCGTATCTAAGATACTCCGATCGGTACCGTAGACTGAATTAAAAGGACGGGAGGTTGGCAAGATGTTCTCTTCTATCGGAATTTCTTCCGATATGAAAGCATCCAACTCTTCAGGTTCTTCTTGAGCGACTGAACTCGTCGCAAATAAGACCGCTAGAAACAAGCTCAGCGAGAAGCTTGGAAGTTTGATTGTCGTTTTTATATTCATAATTAGTTGTTGTATGTAAGAATCACACATCTGTTAGATTGTATTTTTGAACCGACCTTCCATCCTGCATTTTCCGTGCCAGTAGCGTTCCCAAGTCACGGAAATATTGTTCAGCACCTATCGTTATATTAAAAAAAAAATATGTGTTACGAAACAGCGGGAATTTCGATTAATTTACCGATCCTAAAGTGC
>DKNL01000184.1 GCA_002474325.1 Opitutales bacterium UBA7389 | reverse complement strand
GATTCCAAGTCGGCTCGCAACGTGGTTGTAGAAACCAAGCTAGCGAACACCAAGGTAAATCAATATCGCTTATTTGACTTATCCAAAGACCCAGCCGAGAAAAACGACCTTTACGCCAAGAACAAGCGTATAGGCGAACGCATGAAAAAGCAGCTGGAGGAAATCATCGCCACTGGACGCAGTCGGGAGTAACCGGGTTATTGAAAGATGGATCAGAGGACCGAGCCGGTCCTCCCTACCTGTTCTATGATGGTAGAGAGGACTGGCTCAGTCCTCCGATAGCCTGTCGGCCAAGATCGGCACCACTACTTGCGCTTGCCAAGGTGGTCAGCTTGCGACTGATTATTGTCTCTCATGCGTGACTTCCCCAGATTCCCCATTAATCTTCGTCGCTCCATCGGTTTGGCTTTGGCGATCCTGATTACCTCTCCATTTGCTATAGCTGAAAAGCTGAACATCGTGCTGATTATGGCTGATGATTCAGCGGTGGATAATTACAGCTGCTATGGGAGCGACTTTTTCCAATCACCACGACTCGATCATCTGGCGGAAACGGGAGCTCGTTTTAACTACTGCTACTCGGAGCCGGTATGCACTTCTAGCCGGGTGAAGATCATGACCGGCCGCGATGGCGTTCGCAACTACGTCAATTTCGGTACCTTGGACAAGAGCGAGACGACGTTCGGCACGATGCTCAAGGATGCTGGATACGCGACGGCGGTTGCGGGCAAGTGGCAATTGCACGCTCCTCCTAATGGATCGCTGCCGGAAGACTCTGGGTTCGATGCCTATTGTCTTTGGAATTTCCCAGGGACTGGGAGAGAGCGTTATTGGAATCCGAGTCTAAATCAAAATGGAACGATCCTGGACACCTCAGTAGAGGACTATGGGCCGGATATTGTATCAGATTTTCTAGTCGATTTTATGGAGGAGAATCACGATCGACCATTTTTTGTCTACTACCCGATGATTCTCGTCCACAATCCGTTTCCTGAAACGCCGGATAGCGAGCCGGCGACTAAAGAGGAAGGTGAATTTGGCAAGGACTTGAAAAACTACCGTGATATGGTGGCCTACGCGGATAAGATGGTTGGGAAGCTGGTTGACGCGGTGGATCGCCTAGGCTTGAGGGAGAAGACCATTTTCATCTACACGGCAGACAACGGAACCAATCGAACGCTCACGTATCCATTTAATGGAGCCTATTATAAAGGAGAAAAGGCTTATGCCACCGAAGGGGGCTATCATGTTCCATTAATCGTCAATTGTCCAACGGTCGTTCCATCGGGAATTGTGAACAATGATCTCATAGACTTCTCGGACGTGCTTCCTACCTTGGCTGAATTGACGGGAACCAAACTGCCCACGGTCGAGTTGGATGGACGGAGCTTTTGGCCGCAATGCCTTGGCAAAGAGGGGAATCCGAAAAAAGTAATCACACAATATTACTATCCCAAATTCAAACCTGCGGCAGAAAAACATGGGTTGGGCGTTCGGAATCGGGAAATTATATGGGCACAGAATCAACACTTCAAGTTATACCAAAACGGATTTTTCTACGCGGTTGCCGATCGATTTGAAGTCGACCCGATCCTCCCAGGCGATGGTACAAGCTATGCGGAAGAAACCCGGGCGATGTTACAGAAAGCGATCGATGCCATGCCGCAAACGGGACAAATGCTGGAGCCCGAATATGGTCCTTGAGGCATCAATGTAATAAGGTAATGCAATGAGAATATTCGCTCTAACTACCATTTGGCTGGCAGCTGGCTCCGTCTTCGCGGAATCCAAGATCAAGAACGTGCTTTTCTTGATATCCGATGATCTGAAGGCGAGTGTGCTAGGTGTCTACGGAGACCCTATTTGCGAGACGCCGAATATCGACAGGCTGGCACAGGAAGGAATGGTTTTTGATCGAACCTACTGTCAAGGCACTTCATGCGCTCCATCTCGCCAATCTTTCATGCACAGCCGCTATAAAGGCGAGACCGAGATCAATATGGGCAAGCACTTTATTGATAATGGCTACTTCAGTGCCCGAGTCGGCAAGATCTACCACATGAAAGTGCCGGGAGACATCATAGCTGGCACGGATGGTCTAGATATCGAATCGACTTGGCTCGAGAGCTATAATTCGCCTGGCCTGGAGGCTCACACCGTCGGCGATTATGCCTGCTTGAATCTCAATATTTTCACTTCAGATTTGGGAGGCCGCTATTCGACGGCTATGCCGCACCGGTGGTTCGTTACCGTAAGTTACGAGGGTGATGGTTCAGATCAGCCTGACTATAAGACCGCCAGCCAGACGATAGATCTCATTCGCCAACGCAAAAATGAGCCTTTCTACCTGGCGGCAGGATTTGTTCGGCCGCACTATCCCATGGTGGCGCCGCAGCACTATTTCGACAAGTATCCGATAGAAGACATCGAGCTGCCGTACGTGCCTGAGGACGATCACGACGATATTCCACCCATGGGATTTCCCAATGTGGTTTCGACAAAGGACCCGATTGGAAAGTATCCAGATAATCAGAAGCGCATGTGGGCTGGCTATTACGCGACCGTTACTTACATGGACGAACAATTAGGCCGCATAGTCTATGAGTTGGAAGCCCAGGGACTGAGAGACGAGACGGTAATCGTGTTTACCAGCGATCACGGGTATCATTTAGGCGAGCACCATTTTTGGCAGAAGGGCAATCTACACGAGGAGGCTCTTAGAGTGCCTCTCATAATTTCCGCACCGGGATTTCGAGGGGGTCGGTCTGCCGCCATGGTGGAACTTGTGGATATCTTTCCTACGGTGGCTGAACTTACGGGTTTATCGATTCCCGATTCAGTTCAGGGCGAAAGCCTAGTGCCCATCTTGATTGATCCAAATCAACGGGTGAGAGAAGCGGCGCTTTCCATCGACGGTAGCGGTTACGCTCTCCGCACCGAGCGTTGGGCCTACATTCGCTATAACGACGATACTGAGGAGCTCTATGACATGGTGTCGGATCCTGGTCAGATCACGAATCTTGCTATCAATCCCGAGAAGAAAGCGGAGCTTCGGACTTGGCGAAAGAAGCTGGATGTGCGTTTAACCGATGCAGGATTAAGACCAAAGGCGAGGAAAGGGTGAGAAGAATTGCGCTTGCGCGGCTCTTAAGACTGGGTTGATACCAGCCCGAAGCCTGTTTTACTACTTTGATTGTTATGAAAAAATTTCATCTGATGCCACTTTTGTTCCGATTGGTTCTAATATCTAGAAGCCTACTTCTATTTTTTGGCAGGGAAGCCCAGCCAGGTTCTCGGTCGAGAAGAATTGGAGGATCGAGCCCAGTCTTCGCCGAGGCTTCGTCTGGCACGCGATCCTCCCTGCTGTTAAGAATGCC
>DKNL01000070.1:17798-17950 GCA_002474325.1 Opitutales bacterium UBA7389 | reverse complement strand
TCCACCACCACTACCGCCGCTGAAGGCCGCATGCCCATAGCGATCATAAGCCGCTCGCTTCTCCTCGTCCTTAAGAACCTCATACGCCTCAGAAACCTTCTTGAAATTCTCCTCAGCCTCCTTGTTACCCGGATTCTTATCCGGGTGATACT
>DKNL01000070.1:0-17492 GCA_002474325.1 Opitutales bacterium UBA7389 | reverse complement strand
CGGATTCTTATCCGGGTGATACTTCACGGCCATCTTTCGATAGGCCTTCTTCAGTTCGTCCTGAGTCGCCTCCCGGCTTACTCCTAGCAATTCGTAATAATCCTCTTTCACGATTCCTGGCTTTCTATTTCGCCTTGAAATTCTTCCATAGCTAGTCGGAAGCGTCCCCGGACACGATAACTGTCGCTGGACGAATCAATCGACCATGCAGTGAGAAACCTTTGCGTATCAATTGCAGAACGAACCCCGCCTCGAATTCTTCACTCGGCTGAGACTGGACCGCTTCGTGTAGATTATGGTCAAAGACATCGCCTTTACCAGGCTCGATCTCATCAACCCCATTCTCTCCTAACACCGCCTTGAACTGCGACAATACCATCCTAATACCTTCCTCGACAACCTTGGGATCGGAAACCTGCGCCGCGGAGGAAAGCCCCAGAGCCATATTGTCATAGATCGGCAAGATCGATTCCAGCAGGCCCGATACGGCGTACTGCCGCAAGTCGTCCTTTTCTCGAATGACACGGCGCTTATAGGTGTCCAGATCCGCAACTGCACGCAGGTAGTTGTTATAATTGTCATCGGCTTGACTCTTAGCCTTTTCAAGCTGCTCTTCTATGGACAAAACCTTCTCCTCTTCAGGCGCTTCCTCACTGTTTTCGGGCCCTTCCTGCTTCTCCTCGCCCTGCTCGGATTTGGGCACAGCTTCTTCGGAATCAGCCTCCACTTTTACTTCCTCTTCTTTTTCCGCCATATTGGTTTCCAATTTCTTTTAATAGATTACCCAACTATTTCTTCGGTAATACCGCTCTGGAATCAAAAAGTTTTTCTATAAGGTCCAGCTCCTTTTAGCGGATACTAGCATTCATTCGACCCTTCCGTCGTGCGTTTGAACCGCGTTAGTCCCAAAGAAGGCCGTTTTCGCGACCACATCGGGCAAGTATTCCGCTCTAGAAATTACTTCAAACAAAGGATCAAAGAGCCCTATAGCGTCTTCGGCAGCGAATTCGTCAGTATCGATTCCCAACCGGAGGGCTTTGTGAGTTGGCCTCGCAGGCAGAGCATAATCGAGAATTTCGACGGTATTGATCTTAAGGTGGCAATCGGCTATCGGCATTCCTCGACCCAAGGCCTTAGAACCGCCAAGGAGGCTTTCCAAAACGCTTTCCAGATTCAATACACCACTCTCATCCCTGATGAGCGTAATGCACTCAATATCCAACTCGACTGAATCGAGGCGAACTCCTTCAGAGATGAGCAAGTTTGCGGGACCTGTAACCTTCAGGCGGCGCATAGCCAGAATCGGTCTTCCCTCTTGGGCAGAGCTAACGCTTCGCAGCATTGCTCCTTCAACGAGAAACTCGAACCCAAAGGGATTGCAGACGACGGACTCGGCCTCCCATAGGTTGCCAGTGTCCTTCTCGATCTTGATGCCGATCAATGTGGGGAACGCCAACATCCAAGCTAGCGTGATGGATGCCATCAGAAACAACGCCATGAAAACGGCCGAGCGAACGACGCCACCCCTACGACTTTTATAGGCCTCTGGATTTCGATGGGATTCTCGGTCTAATTTCATAGGGGACTATTCAATCCTGGCTGTGTCCCAACCAGTTAAACGTCTAATAGTTCTAAACAAATCGATCGGTTACCAATATAGTGGCTTCGTCAGAGGCAGTCACCTCGAAGGAAGAACTCGCTGGCAATAAAACCGTCGCTCCATTCGCCATTGTCTTCCCAGATATCTGGACGCTTCCAGCAGTGACGCTAACGAGACGGGGCTCTCCTCCCTTGAACGCAACTGGATTGGAGCTAACACCCAGATCCACTTTCCTCAGTCGAAATTCCCGGCAATCAGCCAATAAGCTCTCGCCGGGTCCAGGGCAAACCGCCTCCGGTTCGAAGTCATTCCAATCAATGCACTTGAGCGACTCCTCCAAATGAAGCTGCCGTGGGCTACCGTCCAGTCCGACACGACCCCAGTCATACACTCGGTAAGTGGTGTCCGAATTCTGCTGGATCTCTAGAATCAAATTGCCCGCATCAATGGCGTGAATCCTTCCACTTTCCACTAGTATGGACTCTCCTGAGCTGACCGGAAAACGATGCACACACTCCTCCAGTGTCCCCTCGCCCAAGCGTCGCTTGAACTCGTCCCGCGTAACGCCATTTTTCAATCCAACAATAAGTGACGCGTCCGGTTGACAATCGGCAATATACCAGTTCTCGGTTTTCGGCTCTCCTCCCAATGCTGGGGCCACTTCCGCAGGAGGATGCACTTGCAGGCTCAGCCTATCCGAGCAATCTAGCCACTTTACGAGAATGGGAAAAGGCCGGCTCGAATCATAGCCCTCCCCCATAATTTCTTCTGGGCGATCTTCGATCAGTTCGCGAAGCGATTTCCCCGCAAAGTCTCCTTTATCGATCACGGACATCGCTTCGGGTCGGTCCACTACGTCCCAACTCTCGCCAATTACCTCCCCCTTAGGCAACTTTCGGCCTAGCGCCTCCTCTAGATTTCGGCCTCCCCATACGCGCTCTTGATAAATTGGTTTAAAGTAAATCGGATTGCTCATAGCGTCCTTGCAGTTTTCTCGGAAACCCGTCTTTTCATCAGTTTACGGACCAACCCGAGCCCTACCTCCTCGTCACAGCTCCTATCCATATGGCCAAAAAGCACAGTTCCAATAACAAAAATTCCTCGTCCGACATCAAGTCGCCACGATTGCGGAGCCGTTGGCTCTGGGCTGGGAGCTTCGCCTTGTTGGCCGCACTATTCGCTATCGCCTTGCTGGATTTCCATCCCCGGCAGATTCCCGACAATTTTACGGATCCCTCGCTCGGCTTCGAACCAAATGCTTTCGGTCTTCTCGGCGTCAAAATTGGCCAGTTTAGCCTCTATCTTATCGGAGGTGCCTCCTGGCTAATACCCGTCTTTCTGGTTTGGCGAGCATGGCTATACATTCGCAAAGTACGCCAAGGGGGCTGGGCCATAACGATTGGGATGCTGCTCAACATCGCCACGGCTTCCGGACTATTGGCCATCCAGAATATTCTCTTTCTAGACACGGAAATCTACGCCAAATACCCCGGCGGGCTTCTCGGTCAAATACTCTACTCGGCATCGGTGAGAGCCTACATTGGCGATATCGGAACCACACTCATTCTTGGAGCCCTTTTTACCGGAACTTTCGTGATCGTTCTCGCCCCTGGGATCTCAAGCGAATCCTATGGAGAGGAAAGTGGGCTAAAGGGCTGGCTCGATCACTGGCAATCAAGTCGTGAAGAAAAACGCGAAGCCCGACGCCTGGCGAAACTTGCCCGTCAGGAAGGAAAGATGGCCCTCAAACAGCAACGCCTGGAAGCCAAGAGACTCATTAACGAAGAAAAGGCAGCAGCCAAGGAAATGGTCGCTGCAGGGAAGGCAGCGGCAAAGGGAAAAAAGGCCGAATTTCAGCCCGAAGTTGACCCGGAACCCACTATCCCTGGCCGCAAAGAAGAGCTAACCCCTCCAACTCAAGAGCCTGAGCTAGAAGAGTCTGCAAAAAAGCCCGCGCTCAAGGATGTCCTCAAAATTGTGGCTGCTGAGGAAACCAAGAAAGCCCGGGTCAAATTGCCTCAATCGGTCGGCGACTACATCTTTCCTCCACTTGATCTCCTCGCTCCTCAAGCTAGACCGCATCACTCCAATTCTCAATCTGAGCATACCAGCAACGCCGATCGCCTCCAACGAACGCTAAAGGAATTCGGGGTCGATGTCACCATGGGAGAAATACATATAGGGCCAGTAATCACCCGATATGAAGTCTACCCCGCCCCCGGAGTACGGGTTGAGAAAATATCCAACCTCGATAAGAATATTGCCCTGGGTATGCGGGCCCAATCCGTGCGCATTCTCGCTCCAGTTCCCGGCAAGGGTTGCGTCGGCATCGAAGTACCCAACCAGAATCCGACGCCGGTAGGCATTAGGGAGATTCTAGAATCCGAGGACTGGGCCAAATCGAAATCTGAAATCCCCATCGCCCTCGGCAAGGACGTTAGTGGAAAACCGATTATCTCCGATCTGACTAAGATGCCTCACTTGCTCATTGCGGGTGCTACCGGAGCGGGTAAGACAGTTTGTATCAATTCAATAATTACATCGCTACTTTTTTACTCCAGCCCGGACACCCTTAGATTCATCATGATCGATCCGAAGATCGTCGAGATGAAGGTATTCAATTCGCTGCCACATATGCTCATTCCAGTGGTGACGGATCCCAAGAAAGTGCCGGGTGCCCTCAAGTGGCTCATCAACGAGATGGAGCATCGCTACGAGACCTTCGCCAAAGTCGGGGTACGCAATATCGCCGGCTTCAATGGACGTTCGAAACCGGAAACGGAAAAGACTGAGGCGGAAAAGCAAGAGGAAGAGGAAATGGAGATCAGCGTTCCGCGAGACGAAGGCGTCCTTGATAAGATCCCCGAAAAATTCCCGTACATCGTCTGCATCATAGACGAATTGGCGGACCTCATGATGGTGGCTCCCGCGGATGTGGAAACCGGGATCGCTAGACTCGCCCAACTGGCTCGGGCTGCTGGCATACATTTGGTCATCGCTACACAACGCCCGTCCGTGAATGTAATTACGGGTGTCATCAAAGCTAATCTTCCCTGCCGTATCTCCTTCCAAGTATCCTCTAAGATCGATAGTCGCACGATTCTCGACGGGCCTGGAGCGGAGCAACTCATCGGCCGAGGGGACATGCTCTTTTCGCCACCAGGCAGCTCTAAATTGATCCGCTCGCAAGGTGCCTTCGTCTCAGACGAGGAGATCGCTTCTATTGTCGAGAATCTCAAATCGAACGGCCCGCCAAAATTCGCGGAAGAAGTGCAAAAGCAGATCGAATCACCCGAAGAAGTCAGCTTTGGCAGCGGTGAAGAAGAGGCCGACGACCTTCTCCCTCAAGCGATCGACGTGCTTCGCTCCACCAAGCGAGCATCCACTTCCATGCTTCAGAGAAGACTAAGAATCGGCTACAATCGGGCTGCACGACTGATGGAAGAGCTTGAAGACCGCGGCGTCGTCGGTCCAGAAAACGGTTCAAGCCCACGCGAAATCTTGGTAGATCTGGATACAATGTAGGAAACCAAAACGCGATCTCTCTCCACGGGGTCGCGTTCCACCCATCACAATTAGAAAAGTTGGGGTCCGCCCTTGGCTTGACCTGGCTCACCACCCCGAGCTTGTCGAAAGGCCGGACGAGCATTGATTGCGCGGCAATGTGAGTCATATAAAAGGTAGCGACCGATCTCCGAGCGGCCACAATCTCGCGAGATAAACCCGTTCCTACATCGGACCATTCTTACCCAATGCACCTATGGGATGAAACAACTTTCACCTCCTATCACGCTGCCGACGAAGGAGGCATCAAGCAACGATGCGTATCCTGTTCCAATCTACTCTTATCCCATTCCCATAAATAGATTCACCACAAAGGGATCTTCATGCTTTAGGCAGGTTTCTATGGCGAGTTTCTCGTCAGCAGTCGACACCTCTCCCACCTATATCTTATGATAAAAGACCAAAGCTTCTTCAACGTTCTTAGGATTTAGCGTCGTTTCCGGTACAGGCGATTCAGTCTGACCCTCTTTAACTGTCGCGAGTCGGTACTCGAGCTGAGGTGCCGAGCCACTTTCCCGAGCAAGCGCTCACTGCCCCTCCAGCGGCCAATTGATCGATTCGGTTCGGGCTCCTTGAAGGTAGGTTTCAAACTTGACGACGACGTCGGGATGTTCAGAGGCGATATTGTTTGTCTCTGACTCATCCGTCATCATGTCATACAGCTCCAAGGGCTCGCCCGGGACCATCCGAACCGCCTTCCAATCTTTCCATCTGACCGCTTGCTTAAATCCATTCTCGAAGAACTCCCAGTAGAGAAATCGCTCTTTTGATTCGGGTTTACCTAAGATCGACGGAAGTACACTGATTCCGTCGAGACCATCTGGCACCTGCACACCTGCCAATTCCGCCAGTGTCGGCAACACATCAGCGAAATACCACGGGAAGTCGTTTGTTGTCCCTGCCGCGACGTTTCCAGGCCAACGAACAATCATAGGCGTGCGGATACCGCCTTCATATATATCCCGCTTTCGGCCACGCAATCTCCCCGAGCTATCGAATCGCCCCGCCCAACGTTGAGCGGCTCCATTGTCAGAACAAAAGAAAACGATTGTTTGCTCGTCGATTTCCAGTTCCTTCAATTGAGCGAACAAGCGCCCGATATCCCGATCCATTCGCGTGACCATGGCGGCATGAATTATTTCATCTTCCTTCCAAGGCTGATTCGTATACGGGGCTGTATCCGGAATTTCATAACGACTATGCGGAATCAGATATGGAATATAGAGAAAGAAACGATTGCCCTTATTTTTCCGTACGAACTCTAGAGCGAAGTCCGTAAAAAGGTCGTGGATGTAGGTTTCCTTTTTCCCGTCAGTATTTTCCGGAAGATCCACCCGCTCTTTGTTTCTCCAAATGAAGTCGGGGTAGTAGGAATGCGCTCTCCGCTGATTCAAGTAGCCAAACCACTCATCGAATCCCTGATCATTCGGATGCCCTGTTGTGCCAGGTTCCCCCAAGCCCCATTTTCCAGTCATTCCCGTTACGTAACCAGCTTCCTTCAATACTTCGGCCACCGTGACATCTTCCGCATTCAATGGCACCCGCCCATTGCCACCCGCCAAGCCCTTAACACCGTATTTGCCAAAGTTGCCTCGCACGGTGGTGTGACCCGTGTGCAAGCCAGTCATCAGCACCGATCGCGATGGGGCGCACACCGGCGACCCCGCGTAGGCATGCGTAAACCGCGTTCCTTCCTTGGCCATCTGGTCCAAAAACGGAGTCTGAATCACCGACTGCCCATAGGAACCCAAATCTCCATAGCCCAAATCATCGGCCATGATGTATATAATATTCGGCTTGTCGGCACCGACCATTGGCAACGTGATGAGCGCGTAGAAAGCAGCCGAAATTAGCATGAAACCCAGGATTATTCGCCTTTTCATTCGGTAAGAACTTATGGAATCTGAGGAAAACTCAACGGAAAGAGAATGAATCCGAAAATTAGGCACCTCTAACGGCTAGATCCGATATCACTAGACCCCGAAAGCTAGAAATGATCCGTAGCGTGGAGCTTTAACTCGAGTTAGTTCCCTGAAAAAAATCTGCTCAAATTAAAGTATCGAGCCACTTGTTGAGCGACCATCCTGTATCAACTACCAAAACCACAATCCAGTTTAAAAGGATACGCTTCGCTATAAGATCGCCATTCGGGTGAGCATGATAGGATCAATCTCTGTAGGTGCGATCGCTGATCGCGTAGTATCCTCACTTCGCCAGCGAACCCGCAACTTGCTTGATCACTTCTCTAGCTCTGGTCACCTGTTCAGCACACACATCCAAGTGGGTCACCAATCGAATCAGCTGGGGAGCAGTCACCATAGCCAATACTCTTTCCGCGTGCATCGCGTCTGCGAATTCGGATGCGGAACCTAAACTCGGATCAACCTGAAAAATTACGATATTCGTATCCACTTTGTCTGGAAGTAACGATAGCCCATCAATCTGACGAATGGCATCGGCCAGGACTTGGGCATTGGCATGATCTTCGACTAGTCGTTCGACGTTATTCTCCAAGGCGTACAGCGCTCCAGCCGCAATGATACCCGCTTGCCGCATTCCCCCGCCAAACAACTTACGAGCCCGGCGAGCTCCCTTGATCAATTCGCGCGGTCCAGCCAGAACCGAACCCACCGGTGCTCCCAGCCCTTTACTAAAGCATACGCTAACCGTATCGAAATGCTGGGCCCAATCGGCTAGGTCGATTCCCGTGGCAACAACGGCATTGAAAAGCCGAGCGCCATCCAAATGCCGACGCAATCCGTTTGCTTTCGCCCACTGGCAGATATCCACGACTTTCTCATAGGGCTGGACGCGACCTGCCCCCCGGTTGTGAGTGTTCTCTAAGCACACCAAACGTGTACGAACCAAGTGCTCGTTATCCGAGCGGATCAGACCACCCAATTGATCGACATGCAAAACCCCAAATTCCCCATCCACCGTTCTCGCGCTAACGCCGCTCAGCTGGGCGAAGGCAGCCTGCTCATAATTGTAGATGTGGCAACCCGACTCGCAGATAAATTCATCGCCCGGCTGGCAATGGATGCGAATGGCTATCTGATTCGTCATCGTACCGGAGGGCATGAAAATGGACGACTCCATGCCCAACATATCCGCACACAAGTCTTGAAGCCGTTCAACGGAGGGATCGGTTTCGATGACGTCGTCGCCTACTTTCGCATCGGCAATCGATCTACGCATACCGGGCGTTGGCTTAGTGACAGTGTCGCTGCGAAGATCGATTGGGGTGGATGTCATTCTCTGCAACAAATTATATCGAACGCACTCACGAGCAAGCCCGCGGCGCAGTCCTTCAGGCTACTACGAAAAAGTGCGAACTTCTTTTTCTCGACCTGAAGTCTCAAGCTACTTTTTAAATCCCAAATAATACAACTCGATTATACAAGGCTCGCAATCCCTCTTGGCAAGCCGATGATTTCGGCTTTCTAGATGCTCAATCAACCGATAACTGTTAAAGCTGCCCTGGCCGCATTTATCCTCACGGCTCTGTGGGGCGGGAATACGCCTTCCATAAAAGTCGCTTTGGAAGGCCTACCCCCTCTTGCGTTAGCAGGAGTGCGTTTTACCATCGGAGCACTGACTGTTCTAGTCTGGGTTTTGTACGAAAGGATTCCCCTGAAGCCCAAGCCCGGCGAGTATCGACTACTCTTTTTCTTAACCATTCTGTTCGTTCTGCAAATTTATTCCCTGCACTTGGGAACGCAGTTTACCCTAGCGGCTCATTCAGGTGTGTTCGTTTGCACAGCCCCTTTCTTTATTGCGCTGCTGGCCCACTACTTTTTACCCGATGACCGACTAAGCGTTCCAAAAATTGCGGGCATGCTTTGCTCCTTATTAGGGATCGTCATAATATTCGCGGAAGGCTTCCTGACTTCGGTAACCGATTACTTGATTGGCGACGCTATTGTTCTCATAAGCGGCTTTCTGTTGGGAGCTCGGCAAATATATACGAAGCGGTTAACCCAATCGATGCACCCCGCCAAGCTTCTATTCTGGCAAGCTACTTTCAGCATTCCCATCTTCTTTGCTCTCAGTGCCCTATTAGAGCGCGGCCAAACCTTCTACGTTAACCGTGACATAGCTCTCGCCATCGCCTATCAGGGCATCGTCATCGCCGGGTTTTGTTTCATCTTCTGGACCATACTTTTGCGTCGCTACAACGCCAGCAAATTGGGGGTATTCGCTTTCGTATCACCCATCTCGGGCGTTGCCATCAGCTATTGGCTTCTTAGCGAACCAATTACCAGCGCCCTCATTTTCGGTGTCCTGCTGGTAGGGCTCGGCATCGCCATTACCACATATCCCGCCGATTCTAAACCGGGATTCAAAGAAACGCCAGAGGCCTAAAAACTGGTTTCTCGAAGCTCTACATTGCGGATCCTCTTCTCTCGAAGGAGGATACAAGGAAAATCTGTTAATTGTGGGTGTATCTAATAACTCCGGAAGAACGGCTATTGAAATGGCAGGAAAGTGCGTACAATCTTCCTCTCTCTATCTTCATAGCCTATGTATTATCGTGGACTTCCCGTTTTCTCGTTTCTCCATCTTCTATTCGCTCCCGCCATTCTGGCCCAAGAACTGCCACCCGGCACTATGCTTCTACCGGAATCAGCCCTTCCGGCTTACGAGTCGGAAATCGATCACGCGCGGCTAATTCAGGACGACAAGATCGCCAGCTTCAAGTTAGGCCAAGCAGTCTACCAGCAAGTCTGCCACAATTGTCACGGCGACATCAATTTGCCGGGCTCCATACCCAATTCCCTGAGATTCGCAGAGGAGCAATTCCAGCATGGCAACGATCCCTACACCATGTATCAGACCATAACCCGGGGTTGGCGGCTAATGGCTCCGCAAACTCAACTGAGCCCCCGGGAAAAGTATTCGGTTATTCGTTACATTCGAGAGCACTTTATCAAAAATCGAAATCCCGATCAGCTTTTCGCGGTCACCGATGAGTATCTTTCCAGTCTTCCAAAAGGCGATCAGATCGGTCCTGAATCAAAAAAACGCGAACCGTGGAGCGATATGGATTACGGGCCATTCCTTACTGGTACATTCGAAATCGTGCCCGAAGAAACGGAGCTCTATCGCTGGCCTGAAGGCAATGACATTGCAAGATCACCTTTGATCGGAACGAGAGGCTACATCGCCCCAAATGCCAATATCGCCTACAAAGCCATCGCCATTCGGCTCGATCCTGGCGAGGGCGGCATTTCCAAAGGCAACACCTGGCTGGCATTCGAGCACGACACCATGCGCGTTGCCGGTGTCTGGACAGGAGAAGGATTTACCGATTGGCAGGGAATCAACTTCGACCACAAGCATTGGTATTGGCCACGGACTCGCGGAAAAGTCGTCTACGAAACGGAAGACGTTCCCGGCTGGGCCAATCCCTCTACTGGATCCTTCGATGACCAGCGCTTCGTTGGTCTGGACGGCCGCCGCTTTGGACCCCTCCCGCGCGGCTGGACGCATTTTAAGGGGCTTTACCGTCATGCCAACCGTATCGTCATCGCTTACACAGTCGGAGAATCCGAAATTTTAGAGAGTCATTTGCTAACCGACTCTGGAGGCATCGCCCGAATTCTAAACATAGGTAAATCCGAAAAAGATATTATCCTGAGACTGGCCAATGCAGGAACTGAGATGTCGGTGGACGGAAGCGACTCCGTCAAGATGGAAGACAAAGACGGTTTCCTAACAGCCACGATACCAGCCAGACCCACACCGTTCAAGGTGGCCTTCATCTCGGGACGCGGCTCCGTTTCTAATCAAGACCTGGATCTGGCGGCCCTGACCAAAGGAAGCCCCTCAGAGTGGCAAACGGCGATCCCATCTCCAATCATTCGCGGCCAACAAGAGGGCCCATTCCAATGGGATAGCTTCACCCTACCGATGACGAATCCATGGAAGAGCTGGCTGCGCACCAGCGGTATCGATTTCTCGCCGGATGGAAAGACCGCCTATCTTTGCACTTGGGATGGCGATGTTTGGCGCGTCGAAGGCATTGCCGACGAAACAGCGGTCAATGCCCAGTGGTATCGCATCGCCGCGGGGCTGTTCCAGCCGCTCGGTATAAAACTGGTGAATGGCGAGATCTTCGTCACCTGTCGCAACCAACTCGTACGTCTCCATGATCTTAATGGAGACGGAGAAATGGACTTCCACGAAGCTTTCAATTCGGACCACCAGGTTACCCAACATTTCCACGAATTCGCTATGGGACTGCAGGTCGATGATGAGGGCAATTTCTACTACGCCAAAAGCGCTCGCCACGCTCGCCCACCCTTGGTCGCCCATCACGGCACCTTGCTGAAAGTCAGCCCCGATGGGGAACGCACGGAAATCCTAGCCAACGGATTTCGAGCCGCCAACGGCGTTTGCATCAATCCGGATGGCTCCTTCATCGTTACAGACCAAGAGGGGCATTGGAATCCTATGAATCGCTTGAATTGGGTCTATCCCGATGGCCGCTTCTACGGCAATATGTGGAGCTATGGAGCACCTGATGATAGCTCGGACGAGGCAATGGAGCGACCCCTCGCCTGGGTAGATATAGGCTTCGACCGCTCTCCCTCGGAACTCCTCTGGGTCGACAGCAAAGATTGGGGAGCCCTAGACGGAAAGCTTCTTAATCTCTCCTACGGTCATGGACGAATCGAAATCGTCCCTCACGAAATCGTCAACGGGCAACCGCAAGGCGGGCTGTGTCGCTTGCCCATTCCCGATTTCCCCACCGGCACGATGCGGGGCCGCTTTCATCCGGGCAATGGTCATCTCTACCTCTGCGGCATGTCGGCGTGGGGAACCGCCCAACTCCACCAGGCCGGAGGGTTCTATCGTATCCGCAAGACGAACGCGCCCGCGCACTTGCCAATCGTTCTTAGAGTCAGCGAAGGCGAGATAGAAATCGAGTTTTCTGACCCAATCGAGAAACAGGCACCTCAACTGCTACGAGACTCCATCATAGTCCGCACCTGGGCCCTCAAACGCACCGCCAACTACGGCTCGGCCCACTACGACAAGAAACAAATCGAAATCGCCAGTGCCAGCCTATCCACTCAAGGACGAATTCTCCGCTTGAAAATCCCCGACCTTGAACCGGTCTGGCAAATGTCTATCAAGTACTTCCTCAAAGGTGCCAACGGAGAACCCGTCGAAGGCGAGATCCAGAATACGATCCACGAAATCGGCCGAAATCGTTAGCCCGAAAGAGCATTTTAGAAATCTTGTAGTAGCGGCTTTATGCCGCCATTATTTCAATCGGATATCGCGAAATAAAGCCGCTCCTAGATTTAGCCGATCTGGCCATGACACGACCTCTCCTATTTTTCAACATCCTTCTATCACTCCTGGCTATTCCGCTTTTCGCTGAAAGGGCAGAGAATCCAAACATTCTCTTTATAATGTCGGATGACCATGCAGCCCATGCCATCAGCGCCTACGGCGGCCGCCTAGCCCAGGTCGCTCCGACTCCCCATCTCGATCGCATAGCTAGCGAAGGCATGCGTTTCGCCAATACATTTGTCACCAACTCCATCTGTACACCCAGCCGAGCCGTCATCTGGACGGGCAAGTACTCGCACGTAAATGGAGTCTACAAATTCACGGGGCTCGATCAAAGCCAGCCAACGCTTCCCAAATACATGCAAGCTCGTGGTTACCAAACGGGATTCGTAGGCAAATATCACCTACGTACAAACCCAGTGGGCTTCGACCATTGGTCAATATTGCCTGGACAAGGCAAGTATCACGATACGGCTTTCGTAGAAATGGGCGATGAGCATTCGTCAGGAGTTGTGCATCAAGGAAAGCAAACGCCCAATCCTGGCTGGCATAGCACAGACATAATCACAAAAAAAGCCCTAGACTGGTTTAAGGATGTCCGGGATCCCGATAGACCCTTCTTCTACATGTTACATTACAAGGCCCCTCACGACTTGTGGGAACACGCCCATCGCTACAATGACTATCTGGCGGATGTAGAAATCCCCGAACCGGAGACGCTCTTTGATCATGGTTCAGGCAGATCGCTCGCCCTCGACCAGAGCACGCAAGAGATCGGAGGTCGATCTCACCACACTCAGTTCACGCCTGAAATAAAGGCTATGCCAAACAGTGCAAAAAAACGACGCTTGGTCTACCAGGAATACATGAAACGCTACCTGCGCTGCGTTAAGGGAATCGACGACAATATCGGAAAGGTGCTCGATTATTTGGATACATCGGGACTGACGGCAAACACGGTCGTTATCTACACTGCCGATCAGGGATTCTTCCTCGGCGAACATGGCCTCTACGACAAACGATTGATTCACGAACCATCACTGCGTATCCCCTTAATTGTTCGCTGGCCCGGCATCGTGGAAGCGGGAACAGTTAACTTCGATCTTGCTTTAAATCTCGATTATCCGGAAACCATCCTGGATATCGCAGGCCACCCCATCCCTGAAGACATGCAAGGACGCAGTCTCACTCCCCTGCTGCGCGACGAATTCGTCCAAGACTGGCGACAATCCTTTTACTATCGCTATTACTACTCCCACTTCGATACGCCTAGTCATTACGGAATACGTACTCGAAACGAGAAGCTTGTTTACTTTGATAATCGCGACGAGTGGGAGCTCTATGACCTGAGCAGCAGCCCTACTGAGACCAATAACCTGGCAAGCAATCCAGAGTGGTCCGATACAATGGCGGTCCTCAAAGAAGAACTGCTTTCTCTGCAATCCTCGCTTGGCGACGACCCCGAAGACATCGGTGATCAACCGCGAACCGGCAACCCGATCCTCGACAAACTAGAAGCTGAACGGGCCGTACTCAAAGCAAGACAGTAAAGCAGAGCCTTTCTTACCTATTTAGATATAGCTTAACGCTTTGAAATTTTCTGCCAAAAAGGTATTCTCTCGGCTACTGCTGACTAGCTGCTCAATCCTTTTCGCTATTGGAGCCTTTGAGCTTGGGTTAAGGCTGTTCTATCCAAAATTCCAGTACGCGGCAGAGTCGGACTACCTTGACGAAGATCAACGGATCTGGTCGAGACGCCCAAACTCCATCTACCGAAGATTCCACCCTGACAATGGAGAATACCATTACGTTTACCACAACAATCTAGCACTGCGCCAGCATCGTGATTTTAGTGAAAAAGATCTAAAAGCCTCGATTAACATTGGATTCTTTGGCGACTCTTTCACTGAAAATCTTCGCCTGCCCGGACCCTTTTCTTTTAGTGAACCCTTGGACTATATGCTCAATGAAACTGGCCGGAATTTCAATACTTTGAACTTTGGAGTCGATGGTTACGGAACAGATCAGTCCTTTCTGACATACGATAATTTTGTATACAAAAATGAACTAGATTACGTCTTCTATATATTTACAGCCAATGATCTAAGGAACATATACGAAAATGGAATTTTTTATCTAGATGAACAAGACAACTTGGAAAGAGCCCGCATTTATAAACCTTCTTTCCCGATAAGAGTACTATCGAAATTTCACTTAACCTATCTGGTTATCGAAAGCATAGAAAACGTTTTCTTCAATACGTCCGATTACAATAAACTCGTCGATCTAGAGGCATTCCTGGATCACAGCAAAACCTACCACAACGAAATAGCCGACGGCATTGAAAGAAATTTATTAAAGAACGATAAATTGTCCCTAGAGTTCAAACAGAGCATCAATATTTTCAATACGATTTTAAGGAAATGGAAAAGCGAAGTCGAAAGCAACGATGGTGAGTTTATCATCGTTCTGCTTCCCAGGGCTACCGAAAGCATCGCCGCAAAACTCATAGATCTCAACGAAGCTGACATCATCGATCTCTTCGACCTATTCAATACGACGATCGAAAACTATGAATACAAAGACTTCTTTTTTCTTAAAGATGGTCATTGGAATGAGGCTGCCAATTACATAACCGCAAAGTTATTCTACGGCGAATTAACTCGGCGACATGGTCTAGAGCCACTCACCGCTAAGGCTATCGACAAAAAGCTTCGTGCCTATTATTCCGCCTTTCCCTACAGTTGGGCGCCAAACGATGGAACTGAACCCGTAGAGTTGAAAGCGGCCGCACTGAAAAAAATCAGGGAAAAGTACAATGCCATTCCCCAGGATCGCAACCAATGACTGACTCTAGCAAAGGTCATAAAAATATTTAGATGAAACGGTTATCCGCTTACTGTATACAAAGTCTCATCATCGTATTCCCGTATCTTTTCCCATGCCATTTTAATTCCCAATTGCCCAGTGGACTCAAGGCCTCCCCATTCCAGGGCAAACCTTACTCCAAACCCGGGGCACTACAGTGAACCACAATAAACCGCCCCACCTTGGATGTTGAGAAATACATGTTCGCCCCGTATCGACTAGCTATGGGTCCCTTTTTCCTGTAAAATTCGTACAAGAATATTTAAGTGGTCTTCGACCGTAGGAACGAGTTCATCCCGCGATTTTGCTAAGGTTAATTCTATGAGAATCGCGGCGTAAAGCCGCTCCTGAAGCCCCTTCTGGACGGATATTTCTTCGTCAGAGCGGTAAAATAAACTCTAGTGCATTGCTCAATTCGCGGCTTAGAGCCGATTTTTGATGACAAATTGTAAAAGTGGATTTTGCTTCTCGGCTTTCCGCTATGGTTAGCAGGACAAAAAAACGAGCTTCTTTGCACACTTTGGGATGCCGATTGAACCAATCGGAGACTTTGTTAATAAAGCAGCGTTTAAAGGCCGATGGCTATGAAATCGTCCCTTTTGGAGAACCGGCCGATCTGGGAATTATCAATACCTGTACCGTAACCAATTTGGCCGATTCTAAGTGTCGGCAATCAATCCGTCAGTTTACGCGACAGAATCCAGATGCTTACACGGCAGTGATCGGATGCTATTCGCAAATGGGCTCCAAGGAGATCGCTGCCATTGAAGGTGTTGACCTGATTATCGGGAATCAGGAAAAAATGAGCGTTGTCGATTATATCGGACAGGAGAAGAACGAGAAGCCGGTTATCGTTCGCGAAAAGATCAGTCAGGACGACTTTTCCATTAGCTATTTTGGAGATGCCCCTTTCAATCAGCGGGCCAATCTAAAGATTCAGGATGGCTGCAGTTTTGTCTGCAGTTTTTGTATAATCCCTTTTGCTCGTGGCGCTTCTCGATCGCGGGAGTTGGGAAACATCTTGTTGGAAGCTGAGGCAAAGGCAAATCAAGGAGTAAGAGAGCTGGTAATCACCGGGGTCAATATAGGCACCTACCGAATGGAAGAGGCAGACTTGCTGCGTGTATTGGAAGGTCTGAACGCCGTTAAGGGAATAGATCGCATTCGTATTAGTAGCATTGAGCCAACGACGATTCCAACGGAGCTGTTTCACTGGATGAATGATCCGCAGCACGCATTGCTTCCGTTCTTTCATATTCCCTTGCAGGCGGGTAATGATAAGGTGCTCAGAGAAATGCGTAGAAGGTATACGATTAGCGAATACCTTGAATTTCTTCACTTGGCTCATGAGAGCGTGGATAGCCTCTACCTAGGAACGGATATTATGGTCGGTTTTCCGGGTGAAACCGAAGAAGAGTTTCAAGATACTTGCAGTGTATTTCTAGAAAACCCTTTCAACTTTTGCCATGTTTTCTCGTTTTCAGAACGAGAGGGGACAGTAGCGGCAAAGCGAGATGATCAGGTGCCCTTGGAAGAGCGTCAGTGCCGTAGTGCCTATCTGAGAAGATTGTCTTCAAAAAAGAGATACGATTTCTACGGAGCCTATTTAGGAACAACGATGCGGGTCTTGTTCGAAGACCCGAAACCTGATTTCTGGCCAGCATACACAGACAATTATATTCGGGTTGTGGTGCCTCGAGACGCGATGAATGGAGAAGACCTGGCCAATCGCTGCGCTGAGGTAAGGCTCAACCGTATTGCAGCCGATTTCGTGGAGGGCGAAATCGTACGCATGCTGGATTGAACTAAGGAATTTTTCATTTAACAGGATGCTCTCACCCGTTGAGCGGAATCGCTACATGTTGACCTCCGCTTACATAATTTTGCCCGACTGCAGCTGGTTGGGGATAGTCAGGCTTCCAGTCGTTTTGCACAAACGTGATCATCTAGCCAGGCTTAGCGAGGTGTGTTTTGTTTGAATCTCTGTAATCGAGAATCTAGACGGACTCGACTTAATTTTCCAGGATCTCCACTTCGTAGCCGTCCGGGTCGGTGATGAAAGCCATCTTGGAGCCGCCCGATGTGAACTTCTCTTTCCAGTCGTCAGGCCAGACTTCCTCGCCGTTGTCCTCGAGCATTTGGCAGTATTCGACGA
>DKNL01000229.1:2626-3233 GCA_002474325.1 Opitutales bacterium UBA7389 | reverse complement strand
AGGCGAATATCCAATATATCGATACTCTTTTCTGTTCGATTGTCTCGTTGCGGACGATTACGCTGTGAGAGGTTCGTTACATGAAGCTTGTCGGAATCAACGTAATACCGTTTAGCCTTGGGCTTTTCACCCGAGAAAATGGTTGCATCCAAAATTTTGCGCAGAGAAGCGATGTACTGTTCCAAGTGGAACTGGCTAAATCCAAGGGCGTCTCCATTGGTGTCGAAGCCATCGGACAATGTATCCCCAAGCAAATTGGCGACAGGCTGATGGGTCCCTACATCTTCGATCAAAAGGACGTCTGCGACACTATTTGCCAATTCCCGGTTGTTAAGACGACGGGGACCAGCGTGTTTGGGCGATGCGTCGCGTTCATGGTAAGCACGAACATTTTGCATCAGAAATTCAACGATCAGTTGCCGATCGCCATCCGTAAGCTCGCTCTTTCCTGGAGGCGGCATTTCCTCTGTAGTGACAAAGTCTATACTATCTTCCCAAAGAAAGAAATTATCCCCCGATGGATAGCCGCCTAA
Organism: Opitutales bacterium UBA7389; assembly: GCA_002474325.1. Taxonomy (GTDB): domain Bacteria; phylum Verrucomicrobiota; class Verrucomicrobiia; order Opitutales; family Opitutaceae; genus Pelagisphaera. The sequence goes on along the minus strand of DKNL01000229.1, from coordinate 2,700 downwards.
ATGACTGAGGCTGAGATCGCCTTTTAGTTTATCGTCGTTATGGCACTTGCCGCAGTGCTCTTCCATCAAAGCGA
>DKNL01000229.1:0-2325 GCA_002474325.1 Opitutales bacterium UBA7389 | reverse complement strand
GCAGTGCTCTTCCATCAAAGCGAGGTCTGCTCGTGTCGTAAGCGAGATAGTTAGCGAAGCAGCGAAGGCTGCGATTTTCGAGGAAAGAAGGAATCGTGAGACTGCTTCTGCCGCAGGGAGGGCCGAGCCTGTCCTCCCTAACTTAGACACCATTGATTTCATGAAACGGGACAGGATTCTCCAATGGTGAAAAGCACTACCCATGGCCGAGATCAAAGCTACCTGTACTTGTATTGAAGGAATCGTTTTCGATTCCCAAACGATGCTGCAAAGTAACGAAGAGATTGCACAATGGCATGTTTTTGCCCGAACTGCTACGCGCATCCACATGGCCTCGATGCTTGAAACCTCCTCCGGCTACAAGGATTGGTAAGTCTCGATTAGAGTGAGTCCCACCGTATCCCATACCGCTGCCAAAGAGCACCACGGTATTGTCTAGCATGGTGCCTTCGGAATTGGGCTCCTTGATCGAATCCAGTTTTTTTAGACATCTCGAAAGCTGGGCTATTTGAAAGGATTCAATTGCCACAAGCTCCGCGATCACTTCCGCCTTTTTCCCATTGTGCGTGCAAGCATGATAGCCGCGAGTCACACCATCGACATCCCTGTAGCTAAGCTCATTGGGAAACGCTATGGTAGCCACGCGAGTAAGATCCGTTTGAAACGCGTATCCAATCATGTCGAAAATCGCATTGTATCGGTTTTCCACTGTCACTTCGAAGCTCTTGAAGTGATCCAAAATATCATAAACCGGCTTGTCCCTGTCGATCCAGTTTACCCGATCAGAAAAAGCGTGCTCTAATTCTCGGATTGAAGTTTCAAATTGATCCAGACGCTCTTTGTCCGAACTGCTTCCATTTCGCTTAAGGCTTGTGAGCTGATCTCCGACCGCGTCGAGGATGCTACCGTTACGTTCAATCAATTTGCGGCGGGTTTGTCTCTCTTTGGCGGTCAAATTAAGAAACAAGTGATCAAAGAGTTTCTGTGGATCCGTAAATGGCTTTATCTCAACGCCATTGGAATTCCAACTCATGCGAATCCCTCTTTCAAGAGCGGCGTGGATTGAAGGGAAGCGCACTTTGGAACCTGCTCGGCGGGCGACGAGCTGGTCAATGGAAATATTCTTCTCGGGATAGGCTGAGCTATTCCGGGGAAGAATTCCATTCAGGAAGGAAATCTCCCGCCCATGCCCACTCACCATTCCGTGGTCTGTGTGAGAGACGATCGTCAGACGGTCCTTGAGCCAATTCAAAGACCGCAAGGTGGTTGGCAGCGAATAGTCTTTCCCAAATGAGTGGGGGAAAAAATTCTCGGGATGCATACCCAGAGGATTGGCCACCACTAGAAAACGCGTCGGCGAGGCACCCGTCTTCGCCGTGCCTAAAGACTCTAAAAGCGGGAGAGACAATGCCCCCCCCATTCCTTTGATAAATTTCCTTCGGTCCAATTTCATTTTTCTAAGCTGGTTTGATTCATCCAGTGCAGTTGCGGCCAAGTAAGGGGTCCGTCGTTGGATTGGACAAGCCCTAACATGCAGCAGCCTTCAAAGATGTACCGCTCCATGAGCTTTCTAAGTTCGTTCACTCGATCCGGAAAACTGGACATTTGATTGGTCGTCTCACCGAGATCCTTGGCCAGATTATAGAGCTGAAACCGAGTTAGTGTCGTTGATTTTCTAATACGTTTTATTTGGTCCTAATTCCCTCTTTTACTAATGTTTACAAAAAACTAACGAACGATAAACGAACCGCCAAAAACGTATATAAACCCTAGTTTTTGCCCAATTTTTGAGATGACGGTTACACAAGCATCCCCTACTCACCCTTGACGTACCTGAAAGCCCAAGGGATAAATCTCAAGGCCATGTTGATTACCAAGTTACTTATGAACCGAAAACAATTTATCCTTTCTTCGATGAGCACTAGTATAGTCACCTTATTACCAGACAGTGCTTCTTCAGCTGAATCTGGCCAAAAGGCGGCCCCATCCAGTAGGCAATTCATCCCCCGCAAAGCCATCATCCCTGCTGCCCTCACCTCGATAGATAAGGACGGTAAGATCGACTATCACGATTTCAAACGACATATCAGCACCTTAGCAGATGTAGCGGGCGTATCCGCGATTATGGTAAACGGAGGTTCGGGGCTGGATAAAACATTGACCCGGGAGGAACGCCAAAAACTGCTTGGCGTGGCATTGGAAGCGGTAGATAATAGGGTACCCATACTGGCGGCGGTTAGAGAATCTTCATTAATTCCCAAGCTGGCACCATTGGCTAAAGATGCTCAGAGGGAAGGTGCTCAGGCCATGACGATTATGCCTCCT
>DKNL01000330.1 GCA_002474325.1 Opitutales bacterium UBA7389 | reverse complement strand
CGGGCAGAATTCCCACCGTGAGTTGCCAAGACCTCTACCCTCAAATCACTGGTTTCAAATGGCGTATCCAATCGGTGAACCCTACGGCGATGGTAATTTCCTTCGATCAAAAGCAACTCCGTCCACTCATGGCCGCTTCTACCCATGATCCGATAGTCTTTGACGCATTCGGGCACGGGAAAGGGAAAGCGGAAGGCTTCACGTGGCCAGCCGAAACAACGATCTGGAGCACATAGGTCCGTATCGAAAGTAAGCAATACCTCAGAGATCGTCCGCGGATTTTCCCAGGTGAGCGTGATGTCTTGAGGCATTCCCTTAGCTGGATCCGATATCCAAATGTTCGGCCAATCTTCAGCTCGGGAAATACCATTAGCTATATTATGGCCGCCGTAAGGTTTAGATAGGGGGGAAACTCGGCAGCAAAGAGTGGCTCGCACTTTACGATCATACTTTAAGCCCACTGTATCTTCCATCCACAGGTGCAGTTCTTCCGGCAATCGGCCATGGTGATTGACAGCAATCCAATCATCCTTTTGCGGAGCGATTCTCGCTAGCCCATGAGAAGGCTTAGGCTTTAACTCCCCCTCGAATCTGACGGCGAACCGGCTATTAAAAGCTTCTTCGTTAGTGTAGCCCCAAGAAACGCCGATTGTCCGGTCGATGCATATCCACAATAGCGTATCTTCGCTGAATTTCTGGCCAATTTTTATATCGTGCCAACTCTCCCCTCCTGGCGGAATAAATAGTCGGGTTTCGCAAATAGGATCTTGGTCGTCGAATCGAGCCAGCTTGCTGCTAGTTAAAATGCGGACCTTAACCCTGGCGACTTCATCAAGTTCCGACTTTAGCAAAACAGAAACCGTATCCACTTTTCCCTGGCTTAGCGGCAACTGTTGAGCCAAGTCGTATCTCAACTCCAGAAATTCGTCCGGCTCCGCAACCAGCAAATCCAACTCGCTGGACGTCGACACCGTCGCCTTCAGGGCAAGGTCCTCGGGATCCGCATTAGGCAGACTAATTATATAAACATCGTCTTTCAGCAATCCTTGCTGCAGTTCGGCCAAGTGATTTTCTCGGACCTCTCTGGGGTCGATTCCTTTATCCACGCAGATGGAGGCCGCCATTCCGACCGCTTGGGCCGCCGCACCTAAACTATTCATCACCCGAATTGATCCCATGGCCACATGGCTGACACTGATACAACGCCCAGCCAGCATCAGATTATCGACATTTTTCGAATACATTATACTGAAAGGTACACTGTACATTTCATTGAGAAAGGTCTGGTCGCAAGGCGGGTCATTGCTTCGCAAACCTTCTGGTGGGTGCACATCCACAGGCCACCCACCATGAGCCACCCGATCCTCAAAGAGTTTGGCCTCGAAAACGTCACTACCAATAAGGATTGTGTCCCCAACTACACGTCTCGATTCGCGCCTAAGTGGAAAGGGCGACCACCAAACGGCCTCGTAGTTGGCGAGAGCGTCACGAGTCTCCTGCGTACAATGGTTTTTCATGTGATCCCATACCCCAAACGCTTCCGCCTCCAGGTCGGCTTGAATACTTTCGCTTTCTTTAATGATGTCTCGCTCGCCCCCCAGCGAACACCACCAAAACAGCTGGATAGCCGATCCTTCCTCGTTGAGCCGTTTGCCCATAGCGAATTTATCAACCACATGCGGTCGATGCGGGAAAGATTCACAACCTTGACGCTTGGCGATCCAATCCGGGGCCTTGAAGGGCATAGGTTGATCTCGTCGGTGGGCTATCAAGTATAGAGCGCAGGGTAAGGTTTTAGCGTCCCCAGTTTCCGGAGCCAGATGCTCCCCAAATTCGTCGCGACCTTCCCTGCCTAATCGGAATTCAGCTCCCGCCGCCTCCGCTACGAAGGCATCGCCCGTCGCATCCACGTATAGAGGGGCCTTAAGCTTAAAGATAGTTTCCGTCGAGTGCTGAGTTGCCCTGATCGACTGGATACGCCCGTTAGAAGCCTCCACGCTATCCACGCGGGTATTCATAAAGAGATCCAAACTCGCTTCCCGCGTACACCACTCGTGCAATACCATATCGAAGATGCGCCGATTGTCCGCCAGTGGCGATCGGGCTGCATATTCTATCATCACCTCTTCCAGGATACCTCCTTCACGAGCCATGCGGTTGTGCCAGAATGAGGCCGCTCCATGCGGAGGAACGAGAGCCAGGCTGCTACCATTGCCACCGAGGATCGGTCGATTCTCGAGCAAAGCAACCCTCACTCCCCTACGGGCGGCGGTCACCGCTGCACACACGCCCGGTATGCCGCCACCGCATACAACTAATTCGTAATCGACTTCTTTATTATCCATGGAGCAAATCTTAGGGGTTCGAGTGACTTCTTTGTCAGATTTGAGGTTCTCAAAATTGAGATTCGTTCTGAACAATTTTACATTTACCCACAATTGTAGCGAGATTACCAACCTAAGATTAGTTGATAGTTGACCTAAAATGCCAATTCGATCTTCTCCGATTGATTGACGTATCACCATTCATCGATCACACCCTTGCTAGGAACGAAATAAGAAACCATGAAATTATCCTGTTGCCAATGGGGACTCGACGAAGGAGTGGGCCCAATGCGCTACTGGCACCGATTTCGTAAAACGAGAATTCCTGAATCCGAGAGTCTATTCTCTCTCGCTAAGCTTGGTTTCGCCCACGTAGACATCTGCCCTAAAATGCTGCGTTCGAGTGGGGCCCGCTCGGCTCTT
>DKNL01000286.1:6770-6982 GCA_002474325.1 Opitutales bacterium UBA7389 | reverse complement strand
ACATTCCCGAACATCTCGCCGGTGAAGAACGAACCCGCTGGCTCTACCAATGGTACATGCGGCGCTACCTGGCTTGCGTGCTTTCCGTTGACGATGCAGTCGGCTCGATACTCGACGCTCTAGACGAACTCGGTCTAGCCGAAAACACGATCGTCGTCTACACTTCCGACCAAGGTTTTTTCCTTGGTGAACATGGCTGGTACGACAAGCGC
>DKNL01000286.1:0-6455 GCA_002474325.1 Opitutales bacterium UBA7389 | reverse complement strand
GAACATGGCTGGTACGACAAGCGCTACATGTACGAAGAATCCCTGCGTATGCCGTTCATCGTGCGCTACCCGCCGTCGATAGAGCCTGGCTCCATTGAAGACCGGATTGTGCTCAATCTGGATTTCGCCCAGACTTTTCTAGACTATGCAGGCATCCCAGCTCCCGAGGACATGCAAGGCCGCTCGCTGCGACCGCTCCTCGATGGCGATCCGGTCGCCCTCTGGCGACGCTCGATGTACTACCATTTTTACGAATATCCGGGATGGCACTACGTTAAGCGTCACTACGGCGTGCGCACGGATCGATTTAAGCTCATTCGCTACTACCACGACATCGAGGCATGGGAGATGTACGACCTCGAGACCGATCCCAGCGAGATGGCCAACTTAGCTGACGATCCCGCCTATGCGAATGTCCGGGCTGAACTTGAGGCCGAGCTCACCCGGCTCCAGGCCTATTACGGTGATTCCCCAGAGCTCGCTCAAGAAATGGTGGAGCGTTATCCCCATGGCAGCTACCCGGAGTGGGGTCGCTACTCGGACCTAGAGCCCCACGGTGATTTGGACGGCTGGCGAGCTGCCCAACAACGAAGCCCCCCCAACCAATAGCTCAGACAGTTAATAGGAACCACTATCGCTCACTGGGAAGTCAGCTAATAGACATGCCTTTCCGATCCGCTTCGTCACTGCGGCATGGGCATGCGAAACAGCCCTTCCTAGACCAGTTGATTTTCCCGCTTTGGGACGTTTACTAGACTTTGCTTAGCTTGAAGTCCCAGCCTTCGCGATATTCTTTTGTAATCAGCTGGTTGGCTTTTCGGCTGTTCTTGAACCGGAGTTTCGGGCCATCCCAAGCTAGCGTCTTGCCTGGGAAACGCAGGCAGACATTGCCCAACTGAATCGTCTCCGTGAAGGGGCCGGCATATTTGAAATTCGAGCCGGGGTAGTCGTAGGGCTTATTGCCGATGGCCGCCTCGCGAAATTCCGTATGGTGCCCGATTGACTTTTCATAAACACGGGCAGGACGGTGGTCGCCGGTCGTGTCTTTAAGCTTCGAGGCTACGGCCCGGTGGGCAGCATCGGGAATGATGCGCGAGCTATCTCCATAGTCGCCGGTAACCAGAAGCGTATTTTCTGTTCCGACGTAGAGATTGCCTGAATTAGCCAGCTCCGCTCCCTGAGCGATTTCTTCCAGGCGCTCGTGACGGCGAGGGTTGCCGTTCTTGTCGGTGTAGGCGTTGTCTGTTCCGTCGTACCAATAGACGTCGAAGCCTGGGCGCTTATCGGTGGCCCCGAAAGTCCATTTCAGAGTTGAACCTTTCGGGAAGGCGGAATCAGTCATTGTGTCTACGTTGAGAGCCTCCACGTGAGTCGGGAACCCAGGGTCGAGCGACATGAAGATCGAGTCCATTGTATGGCAGGCCATGTCAGCCAAGGCTCCTCCGCCGAAGTCCAGCCAGCCACGCCAATTGAAGGGCAGGTAGGCTCCGCCGCGCTTTCTCTCTCTTCCTGCGTCGAGACCGCGGTCGCCCAGATAGGGTCTTTCTGCGGCGCAATCGAGCCAGCTCTCCCAGTTGAGCGTATCGGGCACAGGGTCTCCCCCTTTCGGAAGTTTAAATCCTTGTGGCCAGACGGGGCGGTTAGTGAAGCAATGGATTTCTTTGATATCGCCTAGATGACCGCCTTGTACGTAAGCGGCAATTTGCCGGTTGCCTTCGTTAGCGTGACCCTGATTACCCATCTGGGTCGCGAGTTTGTAGCGATCGCAGGCCTCTGCTAATTGACGGGCTTCCCAGACGGTGTGGGTCAGTGGTTTTTGAGTGAAAACATGTTTGCCATGCTCAAGGGCCATAACGGTTGCCGGGTAGTGGCTATGGTCTGGCGTGCCGATCATGACTGCATCGAAACTGTCGGCCGCTTTGTCGAACATATCGCGGTAGTCTTGGAATCCCTTGGCTACTTTCCATTGTTTGGCCAGCCAGCTATTTCCACTCGATTCTAAAGAGGTAATACCCTCGGGAATATTGGTGTATCGACTGGTATCGACATCGCAGTAAGCCCCGCAAATATCGCCATGGGCTATCGTGTCTGTTATGTGGCGCCGATTGATCCCGCCCACGCCGATGAAGGCGACGCGCAGCTTGTCACCCTTGCTTTCCGCACTGAGAATTGCGGGGGCACCGAGGATGCCAGCCCCGGCAACGGCAGTTGAAGATTTGATGAAAGTACGGCGGGATAGTTTGCTCATGGGGCAGATCCTGTCCGTGTTGATCTAATATTCAATTTTTTTATTCCATCTTGGCAAATACCGAAGGTTTTGATGGGCGTAGACCCAGTAAGAGTGAGGGCGAAGAATGTCGCGTGTTTGCGGGAAGTAGAAGCGGCTTTAGGCCGCGATTTTCATTGGATTAACCATGAGGTTGCGCGGGGTAAACCCGCTCCTATACTCGACTGCCAGGATAGGTTACTTAGATCTATTATTTAGAATCCAGCAGCGACCACACCTGGAAATTGCGGTAGCGAAAGTGAGTCCACTGCATCTGCCGCAATGAAATTCTCCCAGAGCCCAATGGAGGCCCATTTATTTTGCCGTTGTCGGTCCAATCGATGATAACGCGGTCATCGACGAAAAGACGTATATGCTCGTCATCTTTGATCAGCGTAATCTGGTGGACGCGATCACTCTCATGATGGATGCCGGGCAGTCCTTCGTTCACTATATTCTTGCCTGGGTTCTTGCGTAAGCGGGCTACTGGCCTAGCTGGCAACTTGGGATTATGGGCGTAATAGGAAATATGATAGTTTTGTAAGGACCCGTTATTGTATTGGCTAAAGGTTCCATCACGTCTTGGTAATGAAGAATCCATGACGTCTTTATCATCCAGTCCTGTCGCCGCGAAGAAGACGATGCAGAGACCGGCCTCCAAATGTAGATTTTGCATTTCCCATTGAGCCATGAAGCTGGGCGGCAAGGTCTCGGGGCACCAATAAACGTGATGCATCTCTTCGTCTGGCGACCGCATTTCCATCCAGCCGTTCGTGAACTCCAACTGACCAGGCCCTTCCATAATCCAGCCCTCGACGCTTGCTTCGGAATTCATTGCTGATTGATAAACTAGTTTATCTTTCTCTACTCCGAAATCTGTAAATGTTTGTCCTAAGCACCATGAATAGGTGAACGTTGTTATCAGTAAGGAAATTTTGGCAGATGTAACGAGCTGAGGAATAGAATCCATGTCTGAGAGGTGCTCATACCTATTGAATAGGCAATTCAATTGAGCTCAGCTACGAATTACGTGCCTGCAATATTATTTGTTTGGCGAATCCTTCTCACAAATGAATGCGACTGGTTCTCAGAGCTTCCAACCTGGTGGTTTAACAAATTGTATTGAACCCAAAAGGAGTGCAGTTGTTCCTTGTAGAGTTTAAACCCCAATTGCGTAGCTCTTGATTGCTGAGCTACCGAATGGCGTTTTTGTGGCGGATCATATTCTTTTTCTCTCAGTGTTCTAAGCACCTTTTTGGTCTAGAATCAGGGGATGAAACTGGATCGGTTTGGCTGATTCCATTTTAGTTTGGCGACCCAGATGCGGTTGTTGGCTCCTCGAGCTATAAGACGGTCCGAGTCCTCTCGAACGCGCTCGTGGGCTCTCATCTCTTTTGGGCTGGCTTGCATCCACTCGGTTACGGTAACCCACGTTTCGGTCTCGCTAATTTCCGTCACGCCAAAATTCCCTAGGCGAGCCCCGAACTCTGGCACGAGAACCTGTTCGGATGAGCGAATTACCTGCAGGGACTCTGGATCGATACGAGCGATGAAAAGCGGAGCCCGGTGCCGTGCAACGTGATCGTTGTTGGCTCCGCTTCGGGTGTAAACCAGAAACAAGGCATCGCTATGGGAAACCCAATGCTGCTGAGTATTATAGTTTCCGAGGTCGGACCCATCGTCGAAAGTCCATTTTTTCGGTTCGCTGTAATCGAGACCATGGTCGCTGATCGATATGTAGCCATGGTCGTCGTTGCGCATAGTGAGATAAAATCGATCTTCAAATCGGGTTATTGAGGGCTCGTAGAGGCCACGCTTGATCGGAACGGTCAATTCGGACCCGTGTTCAAGGTAGTGAATTTCTTCATTTTCATAACGAGCCCTCATAACTGTAGTTGAATACTGATTACTATGAGTTTCCTTAAAATAGAAAGGGACTAAGAGTTCGCCATTAGGAAGATCAAACCTCTGGCTACAACCAGCGCCAGCATTTTCGAATTTGGACTCGTTGGGTAGCTCAACCGTACGCCAGTCCGTCCAGCGATGCTGATCCGGCTTGTAGACGGCATAAGCAATGCCTCGTGGTCGAACGAGTTTCACGCTGTTGTTTTCATAAACTACTGTATGCCCGATTCCGATCAGCTTTTCCGATTGCGGATGCCAGCGAGGCCAAAAATCGCAAACCGTAATTTCCAGATCCTCTTCGCCTTTCCACGAAAAAGGTACCCTAGCGAAGGAAGCATGTTCTTGGGGATCGGTCCACGATACTCCACCATTCTGCGTTCTCATTTCATTGAGGGCGTAGAACACATCCGATCCAGAAATGTCCAATTTCTGGAGCGTCATAACAACCAAGGGAGAGCTTATATTTTCAGAAGGTATGGCGCCTGCTCGAGCGTGTACCCAACAGAGTTTGCCATCGAATCCTTCTCGGGCAACTGTTAGTTCGATATCATAAAGCGGATCCGCACTGCTCGAAAAATAGAATATCAAGAGAATGGATAAGGAAGCGACGCGAATCATCGAATGAGCTAGCCGCGTCGCAAGCGATAGGTCAACGGTTTATCAGGGAACAGGCAAGCGGGACAAGGCCATCGCGTTTCTGAAGAATCGGCACGAACATTATAGAGGGACCTTGATAGAGAGCTGTATCTAGAAAAATTATCAGCTAGCCTCAACTGAAGGGGGCCTCAAGCCTTAGCTAGATCCTGACCGTTATATTGGCGAAAGTCCGCAGGTATATGTCGATGGCAAGGTCGCTGTTGATTGCTTTGGGGCTCATTGGTGCGGCAGCTCGGAACGTCAAAACCTGCCGTTATCAAGCTTCATGGGAAGTTCAGTTACGAAGGTCTTGTTTTAGTCGGGTGGACGAAGCTTTTCGGTTTCGCGAATTCCCGTAAGAAGAAAGTCCCTAAAAACGCAGAGCTTGATTATATGGAAGGCCTATGTCAGAAGTAAAATCCCCTCTCGGATTGGATACCGAAGCCGCTGGAACAAAGCTATTTCACTGATTTTAGCGTTTCGACAACGGTAACAATGGTGGTTGGGGACCGTGAAGGCGTTGTGCACCTTTGCCACCCGAGCTCAATTACATTCGAGGAGCTAGACGCGGTCGTCGGGCCACTTCCGCAATAGCCGCTCGGAGATCGACAGCTTGCTTAAATGTCTTGGGGCTTGCGTCCGAGATTTTAACAGTGCAGGTGGGAAGACGCTGGTTTGGAATTGTAAGCAATCACTAGAGATTGCCGAAGGAATCCAGGAATTTCGCTGATATGAGCAATAGTGTACGAGTAGGCCAATTATCGGAACAGGAGACAGACGTTTCAATTTTGTTGGCTGATTATGAGCTTCCGGAGTCTTTGGGTTTCGGCGTCGAGTTGGCTCCGGTGATGTATCGGGCGGACTATCGAGATGGAGAATGGCGGAGTGGTGCCTTGGTGCCGTTTGCTGATGTTCCTGTTAATCCCGCGTCGACAGCCCTGCAGTTTGGCCAGCAATGCTTCGAAGGCATGAAGGCGTATCAGGTCGAGTCATCAATCCCGATTCTGTTCCGGCCAAATTTGAATTTTCGGCGATTTCGAAAGTCGGCCCATAGACTATGCATGCCGGATGTTCCTTCATCGCTTTTCGCTGAGGCTCTTAGCAGCATTACAAACGCTATGCAGCCCTACATTCCAGGTGGGGTGGGTCAGTCTCTTTATCTTCGTCCAACCATATTCGGTCTCGATCCGCACTTTGCAGTTAAGGGCTCTGAGAGATTTACGTTCCTGGTATTGGCTAGCCCATCGGATGCATATTACGCCGCTCCTATTCGGGTGATGGTGGAGCGCGAAGATTGTCGGGCGGCTGTGGGTGGTACGGGAGCTGAGAAAGTCGGTGGCAATTATGCGGCTTCTTTGCTAGCGACGGAGAGATGTATCCAGAAAGGCTTTCATCAATCATTGTGGCTCGATCCAAAATCGCGTAGCAATATCGAAGAGCTATCGGCGATGAACTTTATGGCGGTTGTTGATGGAACTTTGTGCACACCGGCGTTGAGCGGGTCCATTCTTGATGGGGTTACGCGGGATTCTATTTTAGATATTGCCCGTCATAAACGTATCTATGCAAAGGATACGGAAATGCCCGTCGACGAGCTTCTGGAAAATATCGATTCGGGTCGCTGCAGCGAGGCCTTTGCTTGTGGTAC
>DKNL01000096.1 GCA_002474325.1 Opitutales bacterium UBA7389 | reverse complement strand
GCTCCGGGCAAATTCACCTAGTGCCTCAGTATCAGGCGAACGAGATATTCTCGGGAATCAGTATGGCGGCGAAGAAAGCAAGGATTACTCCCAGGTCACTATCGAATCGTGGACTCAAGTGGGTAATTACGCATTCCGATTTCAATTCTCAGATGGTCACAATACAGGAATCTATAGCTACGACCTCCTACGAAAAATGGACGGGGAATGAAGCCATTGTCTTCTATTCGCGGAGTTACCTTTGACGCCGTCGGCACACTATTTTTCCCATCACCCTCAGTCGGAGCCATTTACAGCGAAGTGATGGAAAACTTCGGCTTAAACCTTGCCCCTAATGTACTCGATGCCGCTTTCATTACCTCCCTTCGATTGGCGGAGAAGGACTGGTCAATTGAGGATCCCAATCGTAGGGAGTGGGATTTCTGGCGTTCCCTTGTCGCCAAGGTCGTGCAAGATCTAGCGGAACTACCGGAAAACTTTGACGATCTATTTCATACCCTTTGGAACGAATTTGCCAAAGGCTCACGATGGGAGCTGAATTCCGAAGCCCTCGCTACTTTCGACTTTCTCGAAAGCCGGGGAATCAAGATCGCTCTTTTGACTAACTGGGATTCACGAGTCAGGAACGTGGTAACCGATCACAATCTGGATTCAAGATTCTGTCATCTCTTCATATCCAGCGAAGTTGGATTCGAGAAACCAGATCCCCGAATTTTCGAATTCGCCTCGCTTGAGATAGGTATGCAGCCTCGCGAATTGCTTCATGTCGGGGACCATCTGAGGCAAGACTATCAAGGAGCAAGCGATTCTCGCTGGCATGCCCTACTTCTCTCCACTAGCCCAGACCGTAAATCGAATATCACAGTCATCCGGGATCTTCTTGAAATTCGGGAATACGTATAATGAAGCCCTATTCCTGAGCAATCAGCGCTTTACAGTTTTGGAAGTCTTCGATTCATTCCTGCGACTATGCCAAAGAGCTGTCTACACGAACGATCTTCCAAAGAGGCCATCGAGAAAGGGCTGCGATTCCAGCCCAAGTTCGATGCCGATGGCTTGATCCCCTGTATCACTGCAGATGCCCAGACCAACGAGGTGCTGATGTTCGCCTTCATGAACCGCGAGGCCCTCGAACACACTATAGAGACGGGAAAAGTGACTTATTTTAGCCGCTCCCGCGGGAAACTATGGGTCAAAGGAGAAACCTCTGGACAGGTCCAAAAGCTAGTAGAGCTTCGTACTGATTGCGATCAAGACGTAATCCTCTGCAAAGCGGAGATTGTAGAAATTGGAGCGTCTTGTCACAATGGATACCGTTCGTGCTTTTACCGAAAGCTCGATTCTAGATCAGGGGAACTGGTGTTCGATGGGGGCGACCCGCTTTTTGATCCAGAAGAAGTGTACGGCAAGGGCTAACTTTCGCAAAACGCCTTTAGATGAACGAATCCGCCACCTACCATCTCGGTTGCCCCGTCTGGCATTGCCGCGATTGGGCGGGCAGCGTTTTCGATGAGACTCTCGATTCGAGCCAATTGCTTCGACAGTACTCCAAGATACTCAATACAGTCGAGGCCAACTCCATTTTTTACGCCATTCCCCCTTTATCGACTATAGAACGATGGATGGCCGAATCAGAGGACGGCTTCAGATTCTGCCCGAAGTTCCCGAAGGCTATATCCCACGAACGACGCTTGATCGACGCAGAAACGGAAACTGACGCTTTTATAAAGATACTCGATTCTCTGGCTCACGGCGATCGTTTGGGGCCCAGCTTTCTGCAACTGCCACCGTCTTTCAATGCCAATAGCTATAGTCGGTTAAAGGTGTTTCTCGAGCAGCTGCCTAAGGATTTTGAATACGCGGTCGAAGCGCGGCACGTTTCCTGGTACGATAATAGTGAAAACGAGAAACGTCTGGATGGTCTACTTTCAGAACTCGGCATGGATAAAGTGATATTCGATAGTCGCCCCCTCTTTGCGACTGAATCGCCAGACGATTACGAACGATCCGCCCAATCCAGAAAGCCTCAAACCCCTGTACGCAAAAGTGCCTTGGGCAGCCACCCGTTTCTGCGATTCGTTGGCCAAAACGATATCTCTGCTAACGCCCAATGGATCAAGGAGTGGGTCCCAATTATAAACAAATGGATACTTGAGAAAAAACAGCCTTATATTTTCGCCCACTGTCCCAACGAGGCTAATGCACCCTATTTCGCCCGGCAAATTCACCAACAGCTCCGAAAATTGAATCCTACTCTTCCTGAATTTCCCGCGTTCGCCAGCGACTACAACAAAGGGGGACAGGAACAAGCGCAGCTAGATTTGTTCTGAAAATCAAACCAAAGCCGATTCAAATAGTGGTGTTCGGATGCAAAAAAACCGCTCCTATTGAATCCAGCCATCACGCAAACTACGAAACTACACCCATGGCCCGAAAACCATCGCGTCTCCTCGCCTTTTTATTCCTGATTTTCGCTAGGCTCGCCAAGGCGAGCGGCTTCGAACCCTCAGAGGACGGTCTCTACGCCGCATTTGACACCTCAGAGGGCGAATTTACAGCGATACTCTACTTCGAGCAAGTGCCCATAACCATTGCCAACTTTGTCGGTCTGGCCGAAAATTCCATTTCCCATTTCGACGATACTACTGGAGAGGCCCAAAATAAGCGGTTCTACGATGGTATCACGTTTCACCGGATTATCGAAAATTTCGTCATTCAAGCCGGTTCTCCCAATGGAACTGGAACCGATGGCCCTGGATACTCCTTTGCAGATGAGATCGAACCCGATTTAAAACATAATGCTAAGGGTATTCTTTCTATGGCTAATGCCGGTCCCAACACGAACGGCAGCCAATTTTTTGTAACGCTTTCCTCAGAAACGGCTACTCACTTGGATGGCCGACACGCCGTATTCGGACTTGTCGTAGATGGAATAGAGGTCGTCGAGACCATTGGTTTGGCCCCCACCGGTGCGGGTGGAGCTCCCACAAATCCCATAACCATCAAATCGGTGACCATTCTACGGGTCGGAGAAGCAGCGGAAGCATTTTCACCCGCCAGCTACTTGCGCCCTTTCGAAGTCCCGGTTGAGCCAAAAATCGACATTGGTGACGACGGATCCGCTAGCGTAAGCTTTCCCCGGTCTGAGACTCGAGACTACTTCCTCTACCAGACTTCCGATTTTCAAAACGTGAAAGGCCCTACGCGGCTGCTTTGGTCGGCGGAAACACCCGAGTCGATCGAACATGATTTCGAAATTCCCGAAAGCGGAGGTGAACCCGTATTCTACTACTATTCAGAATTAGGGCTTCCTTGGCCGGAGTCGAATCCCGGCTTTACGGTCACTTTCGAATTGCCCGCTGAATCCGGATTCGGTTCCCACACGGTTGTCTTAGGAGAAGATTTCTCTGGAACGTTCACATCGGGATTCAATCCAGATGAACCCTTGAATTGCGAATACGGCTGGTACGACCTAGGGGATAGGATTCAAATGTATTTCTTTTTCCCTTTTGAATCCTGGTATAAGGTTCAAATACATTTGGACAAAGGCAGCTTGGAAGAGAGCACCGCTTTCATGACCGTGAACGATCCTTTTTTCAACCAGAACTTTTCCCATACGGGAGCCTTTTCCCTCACTCCAACCGAGACACCTTAACCATAATTTTAGGCAGGGAAATGGGATCCAGATGCTTAACGACGCTCAAATGTCAAAAGCGGGTTTGAATTGCGAAGACCTCGGCGTGCCCGAGATCTAAGAACATGACTAAGATTGCGGCGCAGCAGCCAATTCATGCCACGATTTTTCTTTCGGGCTGTTCGCCAATGCTCTCAATCGCTGGATAAACCCGCTCCTACAATTTAGATAATCGAATATAACCCGACAGCGAAACGCTATTGCATTCCCACCCTCTCGAGGTCAGTCTCAGAGGACTATTAAATTCAACGAGAGCCGCATTTCGATTCTCCCATCCCCTCGCCTAATTACGATTCACAACATGCCAACTGAAGACCTCCTAATAGTCACCGGCCGATCTATCATCGGTTTCTCCAATGCCAACCAAGGAACCGATTCAATACGAGCGTTTGATCCATCAAACGGGCAGGAACTTGATCCTCCGATTTTCAGTGCTACTAGCGAAGAAGTCGAACAGGCCGCTCGCTTGAGTGAGCATGCATTTCTTGAATACAGTCAAAAAAGCGGAAAAGAGCGGGCCGGTTTCCTCTATGAGAT
>DKNL01000121.1 GCA_002474325.1 Opitutales bacterium UBA7389 | reverse complement strand
GTCTCGGTCTCGATGGAAGCCAGTTCCTCTTTTGCGGAGCTGGCGAATGAGGGATCGGCTCGGAAATTGGAGGGATTGCTAAGCTGGCGAGCGATTTCTTCTTTGCGTTGATCAAGCACTTCGATCCTAGACGGAATTGACTCTAGCTCGATTCTTTCGGCTTTCAACAGACGCCTTTGCCGCTGTTTCCAATTTTTATTCTTAGGCCTGCTGGTAGGGGGCCCGCTCGGGGGAACTTGGGCAGATTGGGATAGCCATTCGTTGTAGCCACCGGAGAATTCTGTAGCGTTGCCGGAGGAATCGATAGCGATTAAATGGGTTACCGTATTTTCCAGGAAGGCACGATCATGGCTGACGATTAGCAAGGTTCCCTGGAAATCGCTGATTTGCTCTTCAAGAGTCTCAAGTGTCTCAAGATCGAGATCATTGGTTGGCTCATCTAGCACCAACAGATTGGCGGGGCGTGAAAAGAGTTTCGCCAATTGTAGCCGGTTTCTTTCGCCTCCAGAAAGCGTCTTGAAGGACGAACGAGCTTTCTCGGGAGTGAATAGAAAATCTTTGAGATAGGAAATGACGTGCTTGGATTTTCCCTGAATCGTTATCGTTTCGTTTCCGTCGGCTAGATTGTCGAAAACCGTCGCATTCTCGTCTAACTGATCCCTCAACTGATCGAAATAAGCGACTTGCAGCTTGGTTCCCCTTTCAATCGCCCCCGATGAAACAGGGATTTCGCCCAGTAGTGCTTTTATCAGAGTGGTTTTGCCAGATCCGTT
This sequence comes from Opitutales bacterium UBA7389, assembly GCA_002474325.1. Lineage (GTDB taxonomy): Bacteria > Verrucomicrobiota > Verrucomicrobiia > Opitutales > Opitutaceae > Pelagisphaera. Next base: position 2,911 of record DKNL01000121.1, on the reverse strand, counting down.
GGGGCCGGCGATACCAATGCGGTCGCCTCTAAAGATCTCCAAAGAGAATGGCTTCAAAATCGTTTTTCCGGATATGGCTACCTCAACGTTTTTAGCCGTAACGACCTTCCTTCCAGATTGGGAAGCGGCTTGGGCCTCCAATTTCGCGTCTCCTTGGCGAAAGCGGCGATTCGCCCGCTGCCGCCGCAATTCCTTCAATGTCTTGACTCGCCCCTCGTTCCGGCTCCTTCGAGCTTTGATTCCCTGTCGCAGCCAAGCTTCCTCTTTGGAAAGCTTCTTGTCGAAGGTTTGTTGATTCTTCAATTCCGCATCCAGCAAACCGGACTTTCTGGACAGGTATGTGTCATAGTCGCATCGAAAGCTACGGACTTTGCCTAGATCGATCTCCACTATTCGAGTAGACAGGTTGCGAATCAACGCACGGTCATGAGTCACGAAAATTACGGTCGCCTCGCATTTACGCAGATAGTTCTCTAGCCAAGTAATGGATTCAATATCCATGTGATTGGTTGGTTCATCCAAGATCAGTATCGCCGGATCATTCACCAGAGTCTGTCCGAGCAGAGCCCTGCGCTTCATCCCTCCCGATAGATCGTCGAAGGAGAGGGATGGGCTTAGTTCGAGCTCCTGCAAGACACGTTCGATTCGCTGCTCCATCTTCCAGATTCGATCTTCATCTACGACGTTCCCGGCGTGGGCATCATCGCCCGTTTGGGAGAGGACTGAGCCCTCATCTCCATATCCTTGAGCGACAATTTCGAAAACCGACTTGCATGTTCCCGGGGGAATATCCTGGCGAAGAATGGCAGGATCGCCTCCGCTGGGAAAGGCGACAGAGCCTGAATTCGGTACCAATTCGCCAGTTATGGTCTTAAGCAAGGTCGTTTTGCCCGAGCCATTTCTTCCGAGCACGCAGACCCTCTCCTTGGCATCGATATTGAGTGTAATGGTATCCAGTATGGGGGGTCCACTGAACTGTATCGAGACATCTGAGAGGCTTAGAATGGGCATGGTCTTTGAGATTCGAATGCAAGGATTAAGCTGTAACAACGCAAGCCAGAGGAGATGGACCGGAACTGACCTATTCAGGTTTGCTCTGGAAATGGAGATCTTTGGCTTGAAAGGCGCCCGGGCCTTGATCACTGCTAGTGGGCTCTCACAAATCTATTTCAATGCCCCCATCCCAACACAAAGGTATCGCCGCGAACAACTTGGCAGAAATGTACTGCTCAGCGGCGGAGCGGTATGGCGACTTGCCCGCGTTTGCGGAGCGGGTCAAGAGCGGCGTTTTTCAGCCGGTCAGCTATCGAGAGTTGTACGATTTTGGCCTATGCTTGGGGACCGCCTTGATCGAATTAGGCGTCGGGGCTAGAGACCATGTAGCATTGCTGTCCGACAATCGAGTGGAATGGAACGTAGCGGACTATGCGATTCTGCTGATTGGAGCTGCCGATGTACCTCGGGGAACCGATATTACCAATCAGGAAATTGAATACATACTAGATCACTCGGATAGCGAGGTGGTATTCGTTGAAACACGACGGCTTCTAGACCGGGTGATTTCGCTTATGCCAAAATTGGATAAGGTTCGTCATCTTATTTTGATGGATCCCAATGCAAAGCCTTCGGAAGGCATCCTTTCCTTGACCGACCTTATTAGTCGTGGACGCGATTTGAGATCGGCGGGCGACCGGCAGGTTGAACAAAGAATGGAGGGCATTTCGACAGAGGATATCTATACGGTAATATATACATCGGGAACGACTGGAACGCCGAAAGGCGTCATGCTCACTCACGCCAACATGGCGTCGCAGGTTCGATATTTGCCATTCACTTTGGAGCCCGATGATCGTCTGCTTTCTATCCTCCCGGTCTGGCATAGCTACGAACGCATATTTCAGATGATAGCGATCAGCAATGGGAGCTGCACTTACTTTACTAGTCTCAGAACTCTGGCGGACGATCTGAAAAAGGTTAAGCCGACCATTATGGCCTCCGCACCTAGGCTTTGGGAAAACCTGTATTTGCGCATCGCCAAGAACGTCCGTGAATCCCATTGGATCCGTCGAGGTCTGTTCCATTGCGCGTACTTCAGTTCGAGGATGGTCAAGGGCTCGCTGTTCTTCCTGCAAGGGAAGTGTATCGACCTGCATGGCAGAAAGGCGATTCAATCCCTGGGGCTTGGTGTATTGCACGTGTTGCGCATCCTCTTGTTTTGCCCGCTCTATGTCGCTTTGAACGCGGTTGTCCTGGAAAAACTGCGATTGATTGTCGGAGGCAGTTTTAAAGGTACTGTTTCCGGTGGCGGAGCTCTGCAGCCGCACGTAGACGAGTTTTTCAATTACATTGGTATTCCAGTGCAGGAAGGCTATGGACTTACTGAAACAGCTCCGGTGATTGCCGTTAGAACGTGGTCTAAATTGGTGATTGGGACAGTAGGCCCCCTGTATGCGAAGACACAGCTCCGCATCGTCGATCTGAATACAGGGGATATTCTATACCCGAATCCAGATGGGCCGGGAGAAGGCAGGGGATTGAGGGGGGAAGTCCATGTCAAGGGGCCGCAAGTTATGAAGGGCTATTACAAGAGTGAGGAAGCCACTGAGAAGGTCCTCAAGGACGGTTGGTTCAATACGGGGGATATCGGGATCTACACCTACAACGACTGTTTGAAAATCGTCGGAAGATCGAAGGATACAATTGTACTACTCAATGGTGAGAATATCGAGCCGATCCCAATCGAAGCGAAGATTTGCGAATCGTCGCTGATCGACCAATGCATGGTGGTGGGGCAGGATCAAAAGCAATTGGGAGCCTTAGTCGTACCCTCTTTGGAGGGATTTCGGGAAGCCGGCCTACATGCGGAGTCCATAGAAGAGCTTTCGGGCAGCGACGATGCGGAAAAACGTGT
>DKNL01000047.1 GCA_002474325.1 Opitutales bacterium UBA7389 | reverse complement strand
GGACGAAGGATTCGTTCTTCCCATCAGCCCGTTTCCTAAGATCGAAGATAGGGCCGCCAAACCAAGCCCTTTCGCCGACCTTCCAAGAAATTGGCGCCGGGTCTCAAGTGAAATGTATTCGTCGATTGGATTCATTGAGATCTAGTATTTATTCACGAAGGAGTCCAGATTCATGATCTGGTTCGCTACCATGGTTAGAGAAGCGAGCTCAACAGGATCCAGGCTCGGGTTTGGAATAGAATCGCCGACCTTGATCAAGGCTTCCGCATCGGACCGCTTTTCGACAAACGAAGATTGGAACTTACGGTAGGATTGCTCCAGTATTGCTTGATGCTTGGGAGAAGCATCGGAGCCAAAAGCATGGCGATACATATCTTCGATGCGGCTTTCCGTGCTGTCTTGGTCAATTAACATAACTCTCTCAGCAAGGCGACGGGCTGCTTCCACATACTGCTTGTCGTTCATGAGGGTCAGAGCTTGTAGCGGCGTGTTCGTTCGCTCTCGTCTCACATTGCAATTCTCTCTGGATGGCACGTCGAAAACTACCATGTTGGGTGGGGGTGCCGTTCGTTTCCAGAATGTGTACAAGCTACGTCGGTAGAGATCTTCGCCATGATCCTGGAAGAAGTGAGCCGTGTTACTGTCAGAGTAAGCCACCGTATTCCAAATGCCACCGGGCTGATAAGGCTTAACGGGAGGCCCACCCATTTGACGATTGAGACTACCGCTAACATAGAGGGTTTTGTCGCGAAGCACTTCACCGTCTAATCGGTATCGAGGGCCGCGAGCGAGATAGCGATTGTCGGGATCGATAACCAATTCTTCAGCGTTTATTCGAGAGTCCTGGCGATAGGTTGCCGACATAACGAGCAGTTTGAGAAAGTCCTTCACGTTCCAGCCGCTTTCCTGGAAGTGAATGGCTAGCCAGTCGAGTAGCTCAGGGTGGGTGGGGTTTTCGCCCATTATCCCAAAGTCCTCCGAGGTGGCCACAATGCCGGTACCGAAAATATTCTGCCAGAATCGATTGATGGTAACTCGGGCCGTCAATGGATTGTCTCTATCTACGAGCCACTGCGCCAATCCCATCCGGTTTCTTGGAGCCGATGCTGGCAGTCCACCCATAGACTGAGGAATGTTTGCAAAAACCTTTTCCCCCGGCTTGTCGTATTCGCCACGCTCGAGGATAAACGCGTAGGGAGGTGAGTCTTTTTCCTCCATAACCAGCGATACGGTCGATTGGTCGTATATATGATTATAGAGTTGGTTATTTACCGCTTCATCGTATTTGAGATCGCGATACCGTGGTACTAAGTTCGTGAAGTAGTAGGTCGCTAGCTGTTCTTTCTCTCGGCCGCGCCGCCTTTCTTCCGGCACTTTGAATATAGTTTCGATACGATTCTTCGGCCCGCCCCCGGCTAGCTCGAATCCGTGAATCAACCGGTTATAAAACTTGATGCTCTCAATACGGCCAGTCTTTGGGCCCTCGGATGAAGAGTCATAATATCCAGTTTTGTATGATTTTGCAGCTAGCTCGGGATCAATTAGACCGTCCGCGAAAGAGCCAGCTTGAACCGGGGCAGAGATGGCAACGCTACCGGAAAGATTATCGACGACCTTTTCGTAATCAAAAGGTTGCCGGGAACCGCTTGAAATCGAAAGACCGGCTACCGTGCCGGATCCATCGTAAGAGATAGTGATTTCCGGGGAGCTAAACTCTTTAGGGTTAGTGCGCTCTGCCGAGGTGGTCACGGAAATCATGTTTCCGCCTCTTAGAGAGTGTATGAGTTCAAAAATGATCTGATAGCGATTCGGAAGTCCTGGATTGGAATTGGCTACTGCCAATCGCCATCCTCGATCTCCATCGAATTGATCAATTACCGGAATGCGGTGTTGTTTGTAATCACCCTCCACGGGGAGCTTTACTCTACAGCTGAAGGTGAATGCCTGGTCGGGATTGAATACATAATCGTGGGCCGAAAGGTCGATGGTATCCCCCGTTTTCGCAGTCAGATTAACTTCTCCCGATTTCTTTTCAATCGACTCGGATTCCTTTTTGGGGAAGTCGATTATAAAGTCGGCCTGAGTATTGAAATCATAGGACTTGTAGGGTCGGTTTGAATCTGCTTTCCAAGTTTCGAACTTAGTGCCCCATTCTTCCTTGAGATCTTTGATTTCTTTCGCGATCTGGTCGCGTCGTTCTTTGACCTCTGTCCATTCATCCCGATGCTCTGGCTTGGGGATGGTCACAATCGGTCGCGTATCGTAAGCGTTACCATCCATTATTGGGCCGTCGAAATTATTGAAGAACGCCGAAAACCGATAGAAATCGGTCATGGATAACGAATCGAATTTGTGGTCGTGGCAGGAGGCACATCCCATCGTTAATCCGAGAAACACAGTCGAAGTCGTTTCAACCCGGTCTTTTGCGTAGACCGCCCGATACTCCTCATCAATCGCGCCGCCCTCACTGGTGGTGGGATTACATCGGCTGAAGCCTGTTGCTAACTTTTGTTCTAGAGTGGGATTGGGCAGCAAATCGCCAGCGATTTGCTCAATAGTAAATTCGTCGAAAGGCTTATTCTCATTGAAGGCCTTGGTCACCCAGTCTCTGTATGGCCATATTTCTCTATAGTTATCCAGATGCAATCCGTGAGTGTCAGCATATCGAGCAGCATCCAGCCAATAACGGGCTTGATGCTCTCCATAAGCGGGCGAAGCGAGCAGCTCATCAACTATGGATTCGTAGGCATCTTCAGAAGCATCGTTGACAAATCGATCGACCATTTCCGGTTTTGGAGGAAGTCCGGTCAGATCGAGGGCTAGTCGTCTAGCTAAGGTAGGTCGATCGGCTTCCTCGTTGGGCTCTAGTTCCTTGCCGCGCATGGATTCGAAAGTAAAGGCGTCGACTGCATTCTCGCCCCAAGAAAGTTCCGGTACTGATGGTTTGTGCGGCTTTTCGAATGCCCAATGAACTTCCCAGTCTGCACCTTCTCTGATCCACTGCTCAATAAGTTCTATGTCTTCTTTGGACAGCTCCTTGTGAGAATCAAGGGGCGGCATAATATCATCCTCGTCTTCGGTGATTATGCGCTGATAAAGCGGACTGTTTTCCGGATCTCCTTTGATGATCGCTGCTTCGTACTTGCCGTGAGGGATGAAGGCATGAGACTCGATATCCAGTCGCAGATTCGCCTTTCTCGTATTTTCGTCCGGACCGTGACAAGCGTAGCAATTATCGGAAATAATAGGTCGGATATCCCGATTGAAGCGAATTTCCTCCGCTTCGGTGGAGGCAACTGGGAGCATCAGTGCGGCAGTCGCGATGGCCGATCGCCTCGTTAAAGCAAATTTAACGTATGCGAAAAGTGTAACTAAATTGAGAATACTTTTAAAATACATACTGAAACCATTATACAGTGAAAAGGGAGGCTGACACAATACACTATCACTCCTTGATCTAATTAAATATCCCGTGTTTGCTCGATGGGTATTTGTCGCTTGGGCTGTTGCAATCAACTGGTTAGCGAAACCCAACTCTTAAACGTTTTTAAGTTTGCCTGTGGAATCCCCGAGCCGATCTAGACTTTTGATTCCAAGTTTCTCCGCCAGACCGAGATAGAGATTGGTCATAGGCACGGAGTCATGGTAGACGAAGCGATCCGTTTTCAATTCCCCGCCACCTTTGCCGGCCAGCAGAATGGGAAGGTTGTCGTGCGTGTGGCGATTGCCATCACAATGACCGCATCCATAGACAATCATGGAGTTATCCAGAACCGATCCCCCGTCCACATCTTCCATAGCATCGAGACGTTCGAGGAAGAGGGCGAATTGCTCGAGATAATAGCGATCTATTACGGCAATTTTCTTCATCTTTTCAGGATCTTCTTTGTGATGGGAAAGATAGTGATGCCCTTCATCGATTCCTATTTCTGGATACGACGTATTCATCCCTTCGTGGGCCAATTGCAGAGTGGCGACTCGCGTTGAGTCAGTTTGAAAAGCCAGGCCCACCATATCATACATCAAAGCCATGTGCTCGCTAAAACGCTCAGGAATACCCGATGGGGTTTCAATTTCGGGATCAGGAATGTCTTTTACCTTCTCCGAATCCTGAATACGTTTTTCAATCGCCCGTATGCTCGTTAAATACTCGTCGAGTTTTTGGGTATCGTGGCTGTTCGCCTGTCGTCGAAGCGACTTGGCGTCCTCAATGACGAAGTCGAGAATCGACCGCTGCTGAGCTAGACGTTTCTTGAAATTCGCTTGCCGTGAGCCAATGGGGCCGCCGCCAAAAAGCCGTTCGAAGACCGCACGAGGATTGGCTTCTGGTGCGACTGGTGTAGTTGGCGACTGCCAGGATATGTTGTACTGATAAGCACAGGCGTAGCCCGAGTCACAACGCCCAGATTTTCTACCCGTATCGCAGGTCAGCTCTAAGGAGGGAAATCGCGTCTCGCTGCCAATTTCGTTAGCGATAATTTGGTCGATGGATACACCCGCTCGAATGTCCTTTCCCGCCGTTTTACGAGGGCGTTCTCCCGTAAGAAAGGTCGCGCTGGCTCGAGCGTGATCGCCCGCGCCATCCATTCCGGCTGTGGCGTTAATATGATCCAATCCGCCAAGCGCCTGGATCTTCGCTTTCACTTTTTTGAGTGGCTTCATCGTTCGATTCAGCTGCAATTTTCCGCTACCGCCCGTAGGCCACCAGTTTTCCTCATTCACACCATTGGGAAAGTAGCAGTATGCTGTCCGCAGTGGAGCGCCGCTTGCGGTGGTAGCCAAAGCCGTACTATTATTGGCGGCAGTGGCAGTTATCCCTTTTGGGAGCAGAGATTGATAAGCGGGTAGGGCGATTGAGATGCCGAGGTTCTTTAGAAAGCGTCGTCGTTGCATGGTTGTATTGATTCTCAATTTTCAGTGGCGGCTAAAGTAGGTCTGTTCAGATTTGTAGATTCAAATCGAGTTTTCTGAAAGGCAGGGGATTTGATGATTCCCTTGATAAGTGTCATTATGCGGCCATCGTTTTCTTCTAGTTCGGCCACAAGGGTATCGATTGTGTGGGTGTCATAGTATTCCAAGCCGCGGCCGAGAGCATAGGTAAGCATTTTTTCTGAGACGACCCTATAGTAGTCGAAACGTCGTTCGTTTGCAAGAATCCGCTTCAAATCGCGAATGTCGCTAAACGATTCTCCTGTTATAAACTTCCCTGAAGGATCGATTGGGGTGCCAGCTTGATGATCGCGCCACATTCCCATGGCGTTGAAATTCTCAAGAGCCAATCCGAGCGGGTCCATTCGCTCATGGCAGGATCGGCAAAGAGGCTTCTCTCGATGGACCGCCATGAGTTCCCTCATGCTAGGCTTATGGCTTTCTTCGAATTCCTTTTCGGCCTCTTCGAGCTCGGGCACGTCTGGAGGGGCAGGAGGGGCGGGTGTCCCAAGAATATTCTCGAGGATGAACAGCCCTCGCTTGACGGGTGAAGTCCTGGTGGGGTTAGAGGTGACCCCGAGGATGCTCGCTTGGGTCAAAATCCCTCCTCGATAGCTATCTGCGGGGAGTTGCACCTTTCGCATGTCGCCGTGATTGACGCCTTCAATCTCATAGAAATCCGCCAGCTCTTTATTGAGGAAAGTGTAGTCGGGGTCGAGAAGCTCCAAAAGACTCAAATTGTTATTCATTAGATATTGGAAAGACATTTCCGTCTCCTCCTGCATGGCTCGTCGAACGCCCCCGCTTAAACGAAAACGTCGATCCAAGATTCCATCACCTTTCAGAATTTCCCTTTCGTTGAGACCGATCAGAGGAATATCACGTGACTGAAGCCATTGTCCTACGAAATTTTCAGCCATCGCTTCGGCTTTTTCGTCCGACAGCATCCGCTTAATTTGCTCATCGAGATTATCTCGAAGCGCCCCCCGTTCGGCGAGTTCCAGTAGGGTATGGTCCGGCATCGTAGACCAAAAGAAATAGGATAGGCGGGAGGCCAAAGAGAACTCATCGATAAGTGGATACTCGG